>JBEKCN010000511.1:0-4217 GCA_050014855.1 Streptosporangiaceae bacterium
GGTCCTATTCGTGTGCGGTTCGTGCCTGCCTGGCGGCTTTCGGTGCTGTGTGGCCGGGTTCCGGGCACGCTGGCGGTGATCGCGGTGCTGGTGATGGGTACTGTGGCCTGGTGTTGTCTGGCTCGGTGGTCAGGGCGGTCCGGTGGCGAGGCTGGCGAGGGTCCTGCGGCGCCGGCGCCGGGTTTTCGGGGGCAGGCCCTTGGCGGCGCGGCGCTGGTTTTCTTCCTGCCGGGCGTTCCAGGCTTGCAGGGTGCGCTGGTTGCGGACGATGAGCAGCGTCGTGGTGAGGAGCATCAGCGGGGTCAGGCCCATCAGGCGGCACCAGCCGCGGCTGATGTCGTTGGTGGCGGGGTCTTTGGCGGTGGCGAAGCCGCGCTCGGCGCCGGTGCGCCGGCTGTAGGAACGGCGCCAGGCAGTGGATGGATAGTCGTGTTTCTGTGCGGTCTTCGCGTTGATCTCGGGCGGGACGGTGATGGTCTGCTGGGTGCAGCAGGCCTGCGGGTGCTGCGGGGGCTGGAGGATCTCCGGGCGGTCCCGGTCCAGGGTCATTGATGGTGGCCGCAGCGGGCAGCGGATCTTGCCCATGGCGGCCGGGGCACTGCGCCCGGTGGTAGCCGTCGGCGTCGTCGGCGGTGAGGCGGCCGAGCTTGTACCGGGCGAGCTCGGTGGTCTTGCGTTCTCAGTCCGCGGCCTGCTGTTTGGTGGCGGTGCGGGCGAGGGGTCCGGAGTTCCAGCAGCGGGCGCGGCGTGCTGGGGCAGCACAGGTTTCCGTTGGCGATGATGGCGCCGTCGTGGGTGCCCTTGGGTCCGCGGTCATGGGAATGGAGGTCCTGGACGAGCTGCGCGCCGGCCCGGAGCGGGATAGCCCAGGCACTGGCGTCGCGGTGAGCGTAGCCGGAACCGGCGAGGATGTCGCCGAGACCGATCCCGGCCGCGGGCATCGCGGTCAGCACGGGGACGAACGCGCGGACCGGGTCGTGCCGGCAGGACGACAGCGTGGCACGGCGGGCCAGTTCGGGGACGGCCGGGCTGTTCTCCTCGCCCATCATGATCCCGGCGGACAGGTGATACCCGAAGAACAGCTCGTTTTCGCTGCGCAGCAGGTTGTTCTTGCGATGTCGCCAGGACGCTTCGGGATCGGCGCACGTGCTGGCGGCGCTTTACGAGAGGCATGTGCGCACGCCATACAGGCGTTACCTGCGCAGATAGTAGGCCTCATGGCACTCACCGCACCGTTTGCAGTGGGATTTCATGGCCACCCGTTCCACGAGCCGTTCCACGCCGAAGTACTGGATCATGTAGAAGGCGGGTCCTGGTATGGAGCATCGGCAGACGGAGCGTCTTGGTGTATACCACGCGCGGGACAAGCGCCGTCCTCGAACACGCCTGGGCCGCGCACAGCTTTCGGCTCCACGATCAGTGATGGAAAGCATGATCAGCGGATTATGAGTCCAGCCAGCAGCAAGGTTGCGACAACCTAGTCCACCTGCAAGAAGGCCATGGGCGGCATCGCCGACAGTGGCGACTTAGCCGGGTACTTACCATGATCAAGCATTGACTGACCCCACGACTGGGGCCACTCGAGCTGCGCGCCTGCGGGTTCGCCGCAAGCCACCTGCTTGGTCGGGCTATCAGATTGGGAATCTGCGCTGTCCGCACTTCCACACGGCCTGACCTGCGAGGTGGGGTTCACGTCCACGGGAGTGGTTCCGCGTGATCGGCGGCACCAAGGACTGTTCGGGCTGGTTTCCTCGGTGCCTAGGGCGTGGCAACGCTGGTTGAGATCGCCGACGGCGGGCAACGAGCACGGGGAGAATTGTTAAAACACCCGTCTACACTCTACGATAATCGGAAGTTCCTCGCATCAGTTCACCTAATGGAGCGGGCCATGAGCGGCAAAACCAGGGTCGCCTACATCGGCCTGGCCGGCGTGATCGGGGCGGCTCTCATCACGGGTGTGTCCCTGTACCTCTCACAACACAACGACACGAGCAAGGCATCGACCGCGACGAGCAACAGCAGAGTGACCGTCAACGTTGCTCCTGCCAGCACACCTCCCGCCCCGCCCACCTTCAAGCCTTTTGTGGCGTCGGTCGGCAATCTCTCGCCCGGATTGTGTGCGTTTGTCTTTTCCGAGCCGGAAGTCCTGCAGGAAGACAGATTGGGCTGTATCTACGGAACGACGTCCGTATATATCTACTGCACCGTAGAGAGCCAGTCGGTGGGCAATAGCACCGTTTGGGATGAGATCTACTACCGGACCAACTGGGGCACGGCAGGGTATATTCCTGACTATTATGTGATCACCGGTAGCCAGAACGCCGTGATGCCCTCATGCGTCAGTTAGCTTGGGTCAAGGATCGCTAGCGGAGTCACATCCACAAGCGAAACCCTCCTTAATCTAGGGTATCTGGCTCATGCCAGGGCGCGTCCCAGCGATACTTGAGTTCTTCTAGTTCGCTGATTAGGTATTTCATTGCCTTGTCGCCATCGAGGACTAGCATGTTACGCACATTTTCGATGACAACCCAGCGGGGTTTAGCGTTGCGCAGCAAGACGAACAGCTATCTTATTAGGCCTGATTCCGCACCATGAATACCAGCGGTCCGGCCAGCTTGTGAGAGATCTTGGCAGGGAAAGCCTGCGGTAACAACGTCCGTATGTGGGAGTTCGCCCAGCGAACCAATGTCTCCCTGCAGCCGAACTTCGCGAAAGTGCTCTTGCAGGACGGCTCTAGCGGGCTCCCACCACTTCACACAGGAGTTCGGTGCGGGCGCCAGTCGAATGAAAACCTAGTTCAAGACCTCCGACGCCAGCGAACAACCCAGCCACAGTAAAAGCCGCATGGCTGCGGCGTTACCGGACTGCCTTAATAGTCGTCAGCGCAGTCGCTCCGGTGGCTGCGTTCGGCTGTGCTCGTCTGGCGCGACGCATCACTGGACGCCTCACGGCTAAAACGGCTGACACCCGTCCAGCAGGAGACCGCAATCGACGCGATCCGCGGGCGCCTGCTCCAGTTGGGAGCTGGCCTGGTCGTATCTATCGGCCTCGTGTACACGGCCCTGAACTTCCGGCTGTCCCGCGAGAGCCATTTCACCGAAAGGTGCACCAAGGCAATCGAGCAGCTCGGGTCAGATGGCCTGGACGTACGGCTGGGCGCGATCTACGCGCTGGAGCGGATCATGATCTACGGGGCTTCAAGCGTGCGGTGTGCCTTGGCAGTCCTGCCGGGGCGGTCTAAGCTCATGCTCAGGTGAGCCGGGAAGCCTGGTCGGCGCGACATCGAAGCCGTCCGCCAGGAGCGTGATGATCACCGACAACACATCTGCAGCTGACTCGCCGGCCACCGTTGCAGCGCTTTACGAGGACGCCCCGATCCGGACGGGAGGTGCCCGCCGGTGAACCGCTACCTGACCAGGGACAACGCCGCGATTCTGGCCGCGCTGGTGGCGCCGCTCGCGGCGGCGGCGATCCTCCTGCCGTTCCGCGCGAACTGGCCGAACACGAACGTGGCCCTGCTCCTGGTTGTCGTCGTCGTCGCGGTAGCCGCGATCGGGAACCGCTTCGCCGGGGCTCTCGCGGCGTTGTCGGCCGCGGCCTGGTTCGACTTCTTCTTCACCCGGCCCTACGAGCGGTTCTCGATCCGCAGCTCAGCGGATGCCACCACCGCGGTTCTGCTCCTGGTGGTGGGCGTGGCGGTGTCCCAGCTGGCGGCCCGCGCCCGGCGCCTGCGGGTAATCACCATCACCGACGCGGGTTACCTCGCCCAGATCCACGAGACCGCCGCGCTGGCCACATCGGCCACGGTGCCCGACGACGTAACCCGGCACGTCGTCCAGCAACTCATCCCCCTGCTGGACCTGCAAGAGTGCCGGTTCCAGTACGGGGCCCTGCTCGGCCACCCGCCGCGCCTCGAGCCCGACGGCACGGTGATGACCAGCTATGGCCACCGCGACGTCGATCTGGCCGGCCTGCCCGAGGAGGAAATCGAGCTGCGGGTCTACGGCAACGGCCGCTACTACGGCCGGTTCATGATGAAACCGAAGCCGGGCGCCAAGCCGTCACTGCAGGCCCGCCTGGTCGCCGTCACCCTCGCGGACCAGGCCGGGCGAGCGTTCAGCGACAGCGAGCGCACCCCGAGCGGGCGCTGACCGGGGCGAGGCTGGCCGTCCCGGTGCACAGCCCCGCGGGGCGGCTCCGGCCGCCCGCCTCCGGGC
>JBEKCN010000512.1:0-4205 GCA_050014855.1 Streptosporangiaceae bacterium
TGGCGCTGGTGCTCCAGGAAATCAGCGGTGACCACCGCGCAGATCGTGTGGCTGCCGAGGTCCTCCGGCCCGGTGGTGCAGCAGCCGTCCCGGTAGAACCCGGTCACCGGGTCGCTGCTGCACGGCTCCAGCTCGCCGCCGAGCACGTTGCGATCGCCCATCCCTTAAGTATCGGGGCCGGTGGCCCTGACCGACAAGGGAACGTCCGGACCGCCGTGCCCGGTGTGGGGCGTGGGGCGTAAGCCGCGTTCTGGGATGTAACATCGCCGGTACTTATTTCCGGTTAAATCACCCCATACGGGTGAGGCGGCGCTGACCGTAATACCCATACACTCATGGCGCCGGCCGCTGGAGGGAGTCCGAGCCGCCGACGGCGTGACGCCGGGGATACGGCGAGAGGGAAGCGGACCAGCGCCCGCTGGATCCGCGGCGATCTGACTTCAGCAAGCGCCAGTCGGGACAAGTCCGCAACACGGACCGGGAGGGCTCCCCGCAGGCAGACAGGCCGGTGAGGTGCGGTGTCCCGTGAGCGCCCGGCGTGCCGTGCCCAGCCAAGTTCTACCGGCACCGGCAGAGGGGAGCACACAATCTGCGACCGGGAAACGCGCGGCAAAGCCCGCGCGGCCGACGGTGATGAGGCACATTCACCGTTTCCTGGCCCGGCCAGCGGAATTCAATTTTCCGATCACGGCAGAAAATGACCAAGAAAATGACTGGAGTGGGGGGGACGATGAAGTCTCTGAAGAAAATGCTCACGACGGCGGGCGTAGCAATTGGCGCGGCCGGAATCGCGCTGGCGACGGTCGTACCGGCCAGCGCCTCGACCCAGGGGGGCGGTGGCCACGGGAATTACGAGTGGATCAGCGGCTTCCTCGCTGGCCCCGGTGCGCTCGCTAACGCGCCGGTTGTCCCGCTGGGCCTCCACGGTGCGGTCAACACCCGGGGCAGCATCAATCTGGGCGGAAACGGCTCAGTGAGCCCGATCCCCACCTACAAGGGCACCCTGACCGTCGAGCACGGCAACCCGAGCCCGCCACCGCAGCTGAATTACAAGTCGTGCCGGGAAACCGAAACGGTAAGCACCTGGTACAACGTACTCGGCGGCCAGAGCAGCGGCGCCTTCTGGGGTGCTCGCGGCAATGGCCATGCCGTGGTGGTGTTCTCGGCCGTCGCGCCCAGGTACACCTCAGGCCCGAACAAGGGGCGGTGCAACTTCAGCGAGAACGCACAGCCCGAGCCCTACGGCGCCTGGGTCTCCTTCCAGGCGCAGGGCCCGTTGAATCTCCGGCACTCTCACCACTGACCCTCAATTAGCCCTCAACAAGATGCCTTTACTGGGCTCTCCTGCGGGGGCTGTTGCTGGCCGGAGGACCGCCGGCCTGGTTGCCACGGCGGGCTGGTCCTCCGGCGGGCCGGCACCGAACTGCATACGGGACTGTTGACGAGCTTAAGCATTCGCCGGTGGCGGCATCCCGAAGCTGCTGTGCCCTGGCTTGTCGGAATCCCCGGCCACCCGCGGCGTGGCCCCGCGCCGCGGCAGGGGGTAACCGTGCCACAATCCGGGCAGTGATCAATATGGCAAGTTCACGCCATATGCCAGACGGCGTAGGCGGCTCTGCGGCAGCGGAGGTGGAGCGTGAGCATCGGCGAGGTGCTGGCTGACGCGCGTTGCCGGCTGGGTCTCAGCGTCAGTGAGGTCAGCCGCCGGACCCGGATCCGGGCCACCATCATCTGGGGCATCGAGCAGGACGACTACTCCGCCTGCGGCGGTGACTTCTACGTCCGTGGCCATATCCGCGCCATCGCCGGCGCCGTGGGGGTCGATCCCGCTCCGCTGATCCACCAGTTCGACGCGACGCATCAGACGGCGGAAGAAGACAGCGCCGCGCTGGTTGCCCTGCACCCGGCTGCGCCGGCCCGGACGCGCCCGCGCAACCGGCTGGCCTGGATCGCAGTCCTCTGCGTGGCTGTCCTGGCTATCTTCGGCTGGGCCGCCTATCACGTGGCCTCAGCCGCGGGTCACGCACGAGGGGGCAAGGCGGTTGCCGCGGCCGACCGCGTTCCGGCTTCCCATCAGGCCCGGCACAGCAGGCCCAGCCCGTCGCCTTCGCCGCCGCGCCCGTCGCCGGCTCCAGCACACCGCACCGCCGCCCCGCCGCCCACGGTGGTCCCGGCGCGGGCCCTGGCCCCGGTCAGCGCGGTGGCGTTCGGGCCTGACGGCCCGGGCCAGGGCGACAACCCGCAGAGTGCGGGACTCGCGACCGACGGCAGCGGCGCAACGGCCTGGCATACCGACTGGTACACCACGGCGGAGTTCGGAAACCTGGAGTCCGGGACCGGGCTGCTGATCGATATGGGCCGGCCGGTGACGGTCACCGCCGCGCAGATCACGCTCGCCGGCCTGCCGGGCGCGAGCCTGCAACTGCGCGCGGGGAACGTCCCCGCGCTGGCGCACCTGCGCGAGGTGGCCAGCGCTTCAGGCGCGAGCGGTAGCGTCCGCATGCCGCTCACCCGCCCGGTGCGCGCCCGCTACGTGCTCATCTGGTTCACCAGGCTGCCCCCGGACATCTCGGGCACCTACCAGGTCAGCGTCTCCCGGATCGCCCTGCAGGGCCAGCCCTGACGCTACGGCGGGAATGCCTATGCTCCGGAGCAGCCGCCCGGGCCGGCGGCCGCTCGATCGGCTATCCGGGCCAGGCGATGCCGGGGAGCCCGGTCAGTGCTTCGCGGCCTTCCTGGCTTTCTTGCCTTTGTGCTTGATGCGGTATGACTCCTGCTGGATCTTGCCGCATCGCGATCAGCCGGTGGCACGGCGGGGTGGGCAGTGAACGGACGGGTATCCTGAGCTGCGATTTATATGAATTTTCCTAATGCTCCGGGACCCGCGGACACCGGGGGCCGGGCCCGGCTGCCGAGCAAGCTGTCCCCGATGCTGGCCACGCCTGGTGTGCCGCCGCGCGGCGAGGCCGGCTGGGCGTATGAGATGAAGTGGGATGGCGTCCGCGCGCTGGCCTTCATCGAGGATGGGCAGCTGCGGCTGGCCTCCCGGACCGGCCGCGACATCACCGTCGCCTACCCGGAGCTGACCGCGCTCGGGCCGGCGGCCGGCACGCAGCTGCTGCTGGACGGGGAGGTCGTCGCGTTCGACGACGGGCGGCCAAGTTTCGCCCAGCTGCAGCAGCGCATGCACGTGACGTCGGCGGTGCAGGCCGCGCGGCTGTCCGGGCAGGTCCCGGCGTGCTACCTGATCTTCGATGTCCTGCACGCGGACGGGCACCCGCTGCTGGACCAGCCGTACGCCCGCAGGCGAGAGCTCCTGGAGGCGCTGGCTCTGGACGACGTCAGCTGGCAGATCCCGCCCTCCTTCACCGGGTACGCGGCCGAAGACGTGCTGGCGGTATCCCGCGAGCAGGGCCTGGAAGGCATCGTGGCCAAACGGCTGGACTCCCCGTACCGGCCAGGGCGGCGGTCAGGGGAGTGGCGGAAGACCAAGAACGTCCTGCGCCAGGAGGTCGTGGTCGGCGGGTGGAGACGCGGCGAGGGGGAAAGGACCGGCCAGATCGGCTCCCTGCTGGTCGGCGTGCAGGGCCCCGCCGGCCTGGTCTACGCCGGGCATGTCGGCACCGGCTTCACCCGGCAGACGCTCCAGTTGCTCGGCGACCGGCTGGCCACCCGGCAGCAGCCCGCGAGCCCGTTCGCGGGCGAGGTACCGCGCGAGCACGCCCGGGGAGTGGTCTGGGTCCGGCCGGACCTGGTCATTGACGTGGCCTTCGCGGTGTGGACACCGGAGGGCAGGCTCCGCGCCGCCTCCTATCAAGGGCTGCGCGACGACAAGGATCCCGCCGAGGTCATCCGCGAGACCTGAGGGCCCGCTGCGGATCCGCGCCGCTACCCCCGGGCCTGGGCAGGCGCAGGTCTCGGCCATGGCACCCACCTTCGCCCGGTTGCCGGCGTATCAGTCCTCGTCTTCACTGGGAGTCCTTGTCTTCGCCAGGCAGAATGTCGGGCGGGACCACATCGGTGTCGGGCCGTGTGGCCGAACGACGGCCGCTCGCCTTTTGCCAGTACGTCTCCTTGCCCAGCAACGACTCACCGAACCGGTCGAACTCAGCGATCACCTTCTGCGTCGCCGCGGTGACGGCCTCGGCGGTCCGTTCGCCCAGTTCCTCCAGCTGCCGGGACACCTCCAGCTGGACCTGAGCGGT
>JBEKCN010000513.1:0-4194 GCA_050014855.1 Streptosporangiaceae bacterium
TGTGATGCGAGAGACGCTGAACCGTTCCAGCCTCGGCGCGCTCGCGCCCGGGACGCCGGTCAACCTGGAGCGTTCGGTCCGCCTCGCCGACCGGCTGGGCGGCCATCTCGTTCAGGGCCACGTCGACGGGACCGGCACGATCATCTCCCGCACCCCGGCCGAGCACTGGGATGTGGTCCGGATCGGGCTGCCGCCGGGGCCTCCCGACCTGGCCCGCTACGTCGTGGAGAAGGGCTCCGTCGCCGTGGACGGGATCAGCCTGACGATTGCCTCCGTCTCGGCCACCTGGTTCGAGGTGAGCCTGATCCCGGAGACGCTGAAGCGGACGACGCTGGGCGCCAAGCAGCCCGGGGAGACGGTCAACCTGGAGGTCGATGTGATCGCCAAGTACGTAGAGAAGCTGCTCAAAGCCCAGGGACCGGCGGTAGATCCGGCCGCAGACGGAGCGCATTCATGAGCGCGCGGCTGCGTTCCCGGACTCAGGTCCTGGACACGGTGGAGCAGGCTATCGCCGACATTGCCGCCGGCCGCCCGATCATCGTGGTGGACGACGCGGACCGGGAGAACGAGGGCGATCTGGTCTTCGCGGCCAGCCAGGCCACGCCCGAGCTGCTCGCGTTCACCATCCGGCACGCCCGCGGCCTGATCTGCGTGCCGATGCTGGGCGAGGACCTCGACCGGCTGAACCTGCCCCAGATGACCAGCGATAACCAGGAGCACATGGGCACCGCGTTCACGATCAGCGTGGACGCGCGCGCCGGCATCACGACCGGCATCAGCGCCGCCGACCGGGCCCGCACCATCCAGCTGCTGGCCAGCCCTGACACGCAGCCGGCGGACCTGGTCCGGCCCGGTCACCTGTTCCCGCTCCGGTACACCGAGGGCGGCGTGCTGCGGCGCGCCGGGCACACCGAGGCCGCCGTGGACCTGGCCCGGCTGGCGGGCCTGCCGCCCGCGGGCGTGGTGACCGAAATCGTCAACGAGGACGGCACGATGGCCCGGCTGCCCCGGCTCCGCGAGTTTGCCGACTCCCACGGCCTGACGCTGATCTCGATCGAGCAGCTGATCGACTACCGGCGCCGCACGGAGCCCACGGTCACCCAGAAGGCCCGGACCCGGCTGCCGAACGCCTACGGCGAATGGCAGGCCTACGGCTACCAGAGCACGATCGACGGCACCGAGCACATGGCCCTGGTCCTGGGCGATCTCGACGACGGCGAGGACGTGCTGGCCCGGGTGCATTCCGAGTGCCTGACCGGCGACGTCTTCGGCTCGCTGCGCTGTGACTGCGGCGCGCAGCTGGAGGCCGCGATGTCGCTGATCGCGGCGGAAGGCCGCGGCGTGGTGCTCTACCTGCGCGGGCACGAGGGCCGGGGGATTGGCCTGCTCAGCAAGCTGCGCGCCTACCAGCTGCAGGACCATGGCTCGGACACGGTCGACGCCAACCTGGAGCTCGGCCTCCCGGTCGACGCGCGCGACTACTCCACCGGCGCGGAGATCCTCCATGACCTCGGCGTGCGCTCGGCCCGGCTGCTGACCAACAACCCCGCCAAGGTCGAGGGCCTGGTCCGGTACGGGCTCGAGGTGACGCGCGTCCCGCTGCCCGTGCCGGTCACCGTCCACAACCTCCGGTATCTGGCCGCGAAACGTGACCGTCTCGGTCATAAGATCGAAAATTTGCCTAGCGGAACCGCCGCCGGGCCGAACTCAGGTCCGGGGACGATCATGGAGTCGGCGTGAGCGGCGAGGGGCGTCCGGTCCTGGACACGGTGGACGCCAACGAGCTGACCCTGGCCATCCTCGGCACCCGCTGGCATGAGGAGATCACCGACGCCCTCCTGCAGCGGGCCGCTGCGGCGGCGGTCGCCTGCGGCATCGACGATCCGCTGGTGCTGCGGGTCGCCGGAGCCGTCGAGCTGCCGGTGGTGGCGGCCGAACTGGCCCGCTACAACGACGCGGTGGTCTGCGTCGGCGCGGTGATCCGCGGCGGCACCCCGCACTTCGAGTACGTCTGCGACGCGGTGACGGCCGGCCTGACCCGGGTGGCCCTGGACGTGGGCACGCCCGTCGGCAACGGCGTGCTGACCTGCGACACCGTCGAGGACGCCCGCGATCGGTGCGGGCTGCCGGGCAGCCGCGAGGACAAGGGCTGGGAAGCGGTCGTGGCCGCGCTGGACACCGCGCTGCTACTGCGTTCCATCCGCTGTTCCGGCCCGGACCGGCGGCCGGCGCAGCCCCGGCCGCGCGGGGCCGGGACGGGTTCGCGCCGCCGTTGATGCCGAGTCGCACGATGTCTTTGTTCAGCTAACCAACCGCCACGGCGGCGGGACGTAGGGTTAGCGGCGAGAAGCCCGTCCGGGCCCTGCCCTTCCCGCCGTCCCCGAAAGGTTCTTCCGTGCTCTCCCTCGTCCTGCCGAAGGGCTCGCTGGAGCGAGCCACCCTGGAGCTGTTCGACGCCGCCGACCTCACCGTCCGGCGCTCCTCTGACCGCGACTACCACGCCTCGATCGACGACCCGCGGATCGAGCGGGTGCGGTTCCTGCGTCCGCAGGAGATCCCCTCTTACCTCGAGCGCGGCCTGTTCGACCTGGGCATCACCGGGCGCGACTGGATCTCCGAAACCCAGGCCGAGGTGGTGTCGCTGGGCGAGCTGCAGTACTCCAAGGCCACGTCGCAGCCGGTGCGGGTGGTGCTGGCGGTGCCCGAGAATGCTCCGTGGCAGACCGTGACCGACCTGCCCGAGGGAGTCCGGATCAGCACCGAGCTCCCCTCGCTGACCCGGCGGTACCTGGATTCTCACGGGGTCAAGGCGGTGGTCATCCCGTCCTACGGCGCGACCGAGGCCAAAGTCCCGGACATCGTGGACGCGATCGTGGACCTCACCGAGACCGGATCCTCGCTGCGCAAGAACGGCCTGCGGATCCTGGACACCCTGCTGTCCAGCTACACCGAGCTGGTGGCCAGCGCCGCCGCCTACGCCGACGAGGGCAAGCGCGCGGCCATGGAGGACATCGCGCTGCTGCTCAGCGGGGCGATCCAGGCTCGCGGCAACGTGCTGCTCAAGCTCAACGTCCCGGCCGACAAGCTCACCGCGGTGACCGAGATGCTGCCCGCGCTGTCGTCCCCGACGATCCTGTCGCTGGCGCGCGGCAACATGAACGCCATCGAGACCGTGGTGCCCAAGCGCGGCGTCAACACCCTGATCCCGGCCCTCAAGGCGGCCGGCGCGCAGGACATCCTGGAGATCCCCATCTCGAAGATCGTCGAATAACTAAACCCCAGGTACCGTTGTTACCGCTGTATCCAACGGTTGGGGTGGTTACGTGCGCGACGTCCTGAACGACATCATGAAGTGGTGGGACGCCGGCGAGACGTTCGGATTGGCCACGGTGGTCCGCACGTTCCGCAGCGCGCCGCGTGAGCCCGGCGCCGCGCTGGCGGTTGGCGCCGACGGCGAGGTGGTCGGCAGCGTGTCGGGCGGCTGCGTCGAGGGCGCCGTCTACGAGCTGTGCGGCGAGGTCACTTCGACCGGTCAGCCCATCCTGCAGACGTACGGGGTCAGTGACGACGACGCCTTCGCCGTGGGCCTGACCTGCGGCGGCATCCTGGACGTGTTCGTCGAGCCGGTCAGCCGCGAGCTGTTCCCCGAGCTGGGGGACCTGGCGGCCGCCGTGCAGCGAGACGAGTCCGTGGCCGTCGCCACCGTGATCAGCGGCCCCGGCACGATCGGCGCGCGCCGGATCATCTACGCGGACGGCACAGCGGCGGGCAGCCTGGGCGCGGGCGACCGGCTGGATGCCGCGGTGGACGATGACGCCCGCGGCATGCTCGCCCAGGGGCAGACGGCCATCCGCCGTTACGGCACCCAGGGTGAGCGGCGCCACGACGAGCTGGCCGTGTTCGTGAACTCGTTCGCGCCACCGCCGCGGATGATGGTGTTCGGCGCGATCGACTTCGCGGCCGCGGTGGCGCGGGTTGGCAAGTTCATGGGATACCGCGTCACCGTGTGCGACGCGCGCGGCGTGTTCGCCACCACGGCCCGGTTCCGCGACGCGGACGAGGTCATCGTGGAGTGGCCGCACCGCTATCTGGCCGGGGCCGACGTGGACGAGCGCACGGTCATCTGCGTGCTGACCCACGATCCCAAGTTCGATGTCCCGCTGCTGGAGGTGGCGCTGCGCACCCCGGCCGGCT
>JBEKCN010000514.1:0-4185 GCA_050014855.1 Streptosporangiaceae bacterium
TTCATCCACTGCCGGTTAGCGGGGGCTCCCAGGGCTCGTACACGCCTTAGGCTAGGCCCCTTCCAGTTCCCAGCACTGGTAACGGTTGGGTGATGTTGCGTTCGGATTGGCGTACGCGACCTTGAGAACGGTTCCGCTGGCGGTCAGGCCCAGGTCACCCTTTACGAACCCGCCGGTCTTGGTGGCCTCGAAAATGTACCGGGGACCGCCGAAGCCGTATCCGGGATACGCTCCGAACAACTGCGGCGATGTTCCGAGCTTGGCACCTGTCGTGCTTACCTCCACGTATTTCGTGCCGTACTTGAGTTCGAATGTAACCAGTGGATTGGTCTCCCCCTTACCCGTTCCGGGCTCGCCTACCTGTACCACGTGCAGCTTGGTGTAACTCGTGTTGAGAACGACCTTGCTGCCTTCGACCCAGATGCCTCGATTGGAGTCTACGGAGTGCCACCCGTATGGCACCTGGAGGCGGCCGGCCTCGGCAACCCGCCGGTCGCGCCCCCCAGCAAGCTGGACCGGGCCTGCCGCGCAGCGCGGACGCCTACGCCGCTCGTCATCGTCAGCATCGGCGCCAACGCGGCGCGCAGCGGCCAGCCCCAAGCGCCCAGGGGCGGCGCCGAGCCCGTCCGGGTGAGCCCTGCGGCTATTTCATGAGCCCTGGGGCCAGTTGAATGGAGGACGCGAGCCGATCCGGGTGAGCCTCTGGGCTGGGTGGGTTGAGTTGTGGCGCCTGTGGCAAGCTTGGCTCGTACCGGAGGAAGGAATCAAACCGCGATGACAGCACCGCAGCAGCCGTCGCCTGAGCCGCAGCCGATCGTCACCCCGCTGAGGACCGCGGCGATCTTCCTCGTGCTCACCATCAATCCGGGTGGGGAAGCGGCCGCTCGCGACCTGCTCGCCGACGTGGCCGCGCTGCAGAGGTCGGTCGGCTTCCGCCTGCCGGAAGCGGACCTGTCCAGTGTGGTGGGGATCGGGTCCTCGGCCTGGGGCCGCCTGTTCAGCGGCCCGCGTCCCGCCGGGCTGCACCCGTTCCGGGAACTGCGGGGCGCGAAGCACCACGCCGCCGCCACCCCCGGTGACCTGCTCTTCCACCTGCGCGCCAACCAGATGGGCCTCTGCTTCGAATTCGCCACCCAGGTCATGAACCGGCTGGCCGGGACCGTGACGGTCCAGGATGAGGTGCACGGCTTCCGGTACTTCGACGAGCGTGACCTGATGGGCTTCGTGGACGGCACCGAAAGCCCCGGCGGCCGGGCCGGGGAAGCGGCGGCGCTGGTCGGCCCGGAAGACCCGGACTTCACCGGCGGCAGTTACGTCATTGTGCAGAAGTACCTGCACGACATGGACGCCTGGAACAGGCTGACCACCGAGGAGCAGGAGCGGGTGATCGGCCGGACCAAGCTGCCCGACATCGAGATCCCCGATGAGCTCAAGGCCCCCAACTCGCACGTCGCGCTGAACACGATCGTCGAAGGGGACGGCACGCAGCGGCAGATCGTGCGGGCCAACATGCCGTTCGGCTCGCCCGGGAGCGGGGAGTTCGGCACGTACTACATCGGGTACGCCGCCGACGTCGGCGTGACCGAGCGGATGCTGGACAACATGTTCATCGGGGACCCGCCCGGCAACTACGACCGGATCCTGGATTTCTCCACGGCGGTGACCGGGACCCTTTTCTTCACCCCGTCGGCCGACTTTCTCGACGACCTGCCCGGCCCGCCGTCAGCTTCAAGCGCGCCCGCCGCGGCCGACGTCGCGGACGGCGAGACTGAGCTGGCCGGGCCCGCCCGGCCGGGCACCGCGGCTTCATCCAGCGGTTCACTCGGAATCGGCAGCCTGAAAGGGAGCACTCCGCAATGAACAACCTTTACCGCGAGCTTGCGCCAGTAACCGATTCCGCGTGGGCCAGCATCGAGGAGGAGGCCCGGCGCACGTTCAGCACGTACGTGGCCGGACGGCGGATCGCCGACGTCGAAGGTCCGGCCGGAACCACCAAAGCCGCGGTGAACGCCGGGCACCTGGGCGAGATCGAAGCTCCCGCGGACGGCGTCGTCGCGCACATCCGCCAGGCGCAGCCGCTGGTCCGGCTGCGGGTGCCGTTCACGCTCGACCGGACGGACATCGACGACGTTGAGCGCGGCGCGCAGGACTCGGACTGGCAGCCGCTGAAGGACGCGGCCAAGAAGATCGCCTACGCCGAGGACCGGGCGATCTTCGAGGGCTACCCGGCGGCCGGTATCCAGGGCATCCGGGCCGCGACGAGCAACGCGGTGCTGGCCCTGCCCGCCGATCCGCACGACTACCCGGACGTCGTCATCGACGCCCTGACGGCGCTGCGGCTGGCCGGCGTCAACGGCCCGTACTCGCTCGCGCTGAGCACGGAGGCCTACGACGCGATCAGCGTGACGTCCGACCACGGGTATCCCATCCGGCGGCAGATCGAGCAGCTCTTCGACGGGGACATCCTGTGGGCGCCGGCCATCGACGGGGCCTTCCTGCTGTCCACGCGGGGCGGCGACTACACGCTCAGCCTCGGCCAGGACCTGGCGATCGGCTACCTGTCCCACGACGCGGCCAGTGTGGATCTGTACTTCCAGGAGTCGCTGACCTTCCTCGTCTACACGACCGAAGCCATCGTCGCGATCAACCCGCAGCCGTAACCGGCCGCCGGCTAGGCCCGGCTAGGCCTCGGCTAGGCCGGGTCCCGGGCCGCCAGCGGCCCAGGGCGCCCAGCTCAGCCGATGGCGGTGAAGCGGACGTCCCGGACGCCGGCCTTCGGGGCGGCGAAGGCTAGCACCCGCCCGGCCTCGGCGGCGACGTCGTCCCGGTCGCGGGCCGGGATACGGTCGCTGAACAGCTCCACGGTCAGCGTCGCGGTGTCGCGGGACCGGCTCATCCGCCACATGCCACCGACGAAGCCGTCCAGCAGGACCGTGCCGGGAAAGACGTTCAGCAGGCTGAACAGGCGCTCGCGATCGCCGGAGCTCATGATCCGGGTGCGGTCGCCGTGGGACAGGATCAGGTTGTCGAACTCGGGCACCAGCCGGGCCGGCGCCGGGATGCCCGGGTCCGGGCGCGGCGCGCCGGGCAGGTCGAACAGCTCCCGGCCCTCGGGGTCGCGGAATGTTCGCAGCCGGGGCCGCATCGGCTCGATGACCTCCGCCAGCCGGGTCAGCCCGGACCAGGCCTGCACGTCACGCACCGTGGCCGGGCCGAACGCGGCCAGGTAGCGCTCGACCAGCACGGCCAGTGAGGCGTCCCGGCGGAGCGGACGCCCGAGCCACGCCTCGGCCGGGGCATGCCGGGCCTGCCCGGCCCGCCCCCACACGGCGCGGGGCGGCACCTGAACCAGCGGCACCAGCGCCCGGACCGCCTGGGCCAGGGCAGGCGGCGGATGATCCGGCCAGGTCCTGGCCAGCAGGCTGCCCAGCTCGGCGAACGTCCGCGGCTCCTGCTCGGCCAGCACCCGGCCGGCCTCGGCGATCGCCGGCACGTCCGCCCCCGCCAGCTGGCGGCCGAAGGTGTGGGACAGGGCCCGGTCGAGCACTGGCTGCAGCAGCGGGCGAAGCAGCAGGCAGTCCCGGGCCGAGACCAGGTGGATAGTCCCGCGCATCAGCGCGATCCGCACCACGTCCCGGCCCAGCAGCAGCCCGGCCAGATCCGCCGCGCGGAACCCGTCGAGCCGGGCCAGCAGGCCGTAGTAGGGCGGGAACGGCGCCTGGGCCTGCATCCCGACCAGGTGCTCCACCATCGCGATCACCCGGCCCGCGCTATCCGGTCCGTTCGCGCCGTCCGGGGCCCGGATCAGCAACTGCTGCCGCGCCAGCAGGGCACGGCTGAGCGCGTGGCGGCTCAGCACCTCGGATCCCATCGGCCTCCTTGCCCACTGGTTCCATCATGGCCGGCGGCACTGAATTGCCGATGTTATTGGCGTTAGAAGAGACTGAGGCGACTTACGTCGTGGAAGGGAGCCGTCGTTGCGGTTCGTGTTCACTCCGCCCGCCGAGGAGGCGGCCGGCCTGCTGTCCCTGCCCTGGGGCGAGCCGCTGGAGAGCTGGCAGGACGACCGGCTGGTCGAGATCCGGCAGCGCGGGATATCCCGGCACGTGGTACGATTCGTCGTCGATGACGGCGTGCTCTACGCGCTCAAGGAGCTCGGGGAACGGTTCGCCCGGCGCGAGTACC
>JBEKCN010000515.1:0-4177 GCA_050014855.1 Streptosporangiaceae bacterium
AAGCGTCATCTGTGGGCGCAGTACGGCGGCACGTACCAGAATGCCTCGTCCAACCTCTCCGGCGCGGTCAGCTACCTCGAAGCCTACGTGGCCCGCCTGCGCCAGCTGCGGCAGATCGCCGACGACCACGCCGGGAAATTCCGCTCCGACGGGCTGCGGACGCTGTTCGCCACGCTGCACCGCGAGCTGGACGACGAGTACTTCCAGGAGATCAGCGACCACCTCAAGCAGCTGCGCTTCCGCGCCGGCGTGCTGATCAGCGCCGAACTTGACCGGGACAACAGCGGGATCGGCTTCGTGCTGCGCGCCCCCGGTGACGCCAGGCGACGGTGGACCGAGCGGCTGGGCATCGGGCCGCGTTCCACCTACTCGTTCACCATCGCGCCCCGCGACCAGGCCGGAGGCCAGATCCTGGAGGACCTCACCAGCCGGGGAGTCAACCTGGTCGCCAACGCGGCCGCCCAGTCGGCAGACCATATCCGGAGCTACTTCACCATGCTGCGGGCCGAGCTGGGCTTCTACGTCAGCTGCCTCAACCTCGCCGACCGGCTCGCGGCCAAAGGGGCACCGACCACCGTCCCCGAGCCAGCTAAGCCGTCGTCGCTCGCGTTCTCGTGCACGGGCCTGCGTGATGCCTGCCTGGAGCTGCAGTCAGCAGGCCCGGTCACCGGCAACGATGTCCAGGCCGACGGGAAGTCGCTGGTCATCATCACCGGCGCCAACTCCGGAGGGAAATCCACCTTCCTGCGCAGCGCCGGTGTGGCCCAGCTCATGATGCAATGCGGGCTGTTCGTCACCGCCCAGTCCTACCGGGCCGATGTGACCCGCGGGATCTTCACCCACTTCATCCGGGAAGAGGACACCGGCATGACCAGCGGGCGGCTAGACGACGAGCTCAGGCGCATGAGCGCCATCGCCGACCAGATCACGCCGGGTTGCCTCATGCTGTTCAACGAGTCCTTCGCCGGCACCAACGAGCGAGAAGGATCCGAGATCGCCGGCCAGATCGTCCGCGCCCTGCTCGACGCGCAGGTCAAGGTATTCTTCGTCACCCACCGGTACAGCTTCGCGGAGCGCTTCCACCGCCAGCACGCAGCCTCCACCCTGTTCCTGCGAGCCGAACGCCAGCCCGGCGGGCGCCGGAACTACAAGCTCGCCGTGAAAGAACCTCTCCCCACAAGCTTCGGAGAAGACCTCTACTACCGGCTCGCCGGCTGGCTGGATGAGGATAAAGCCGTCACCCCGGCTGCCGCGCGAGCAGCCCCGGATGGCGAACTCGACGGCGGCAGCCGGATGCGGCAGGCGGGTCAGATCGCCGCCGTGGCGCCGGACGCGCCGGGAGCCGGATGAGCCGGCCGGGGCGCCCCGTCCCGCGCGGACCTCAACGCCGGGCCCGCTGAGGGCCGCCTGGTAATCTACAAGCGGCGGAGGGGCCCGCCGTCAATCGCGCCAGTGCCAACGGTCCCTGCTCAGCAGGGAAAGGCGTGCGTGCGGCATGATGCAGGTTCTGGCTTTGAGCCATGCCCGGAAGTCCTATGACGGCAAGGTCGTCCTGGACGATGTGACGCTGGCGTTCTTGCCGGGTGCGAAGATCGGTGTGGTCGGACCGAACGGCATGGGCAAGTCCACGCTGCTGAAGATGATGGCCGGGCTGGAGCCGCCCTCCAACGGCGACGTCCGCCGCATGCCCGGTTACAGCATCGGGATCTTGCCGCAGGAGCCGGAGCTGGATGAAGCCAGGACCGTGCTCGGCAACGTCGAGGAAGGCGTCGCCGGGACCAGGGCCCTCATCGAGCGGTACGACCAGGTCGCGGCGAAGATGGCCGCGGAGTATTCGGATGACCTGCTGGAGGAGATGGGCTGGCTGCAAGAGCAGCTGGACCACCGGGAGGCCTGGGACCTGGACAGCCGGGTCGCCCGCGCGATGGACGCGCTCCGCTGCCCGCCCGCCGATGCGGACGTGTCCACGCTCTCGGGCGGGCAGCGGCGCCGGGTGGCGCTGTGCCAGCTGCTGTTGTCCCAGCCGGACCTGCTGCTGCTGGATGAGCCGACCAACCACCTGGACGCCGAGAGCGTGCAGTGGCTGGAACAGCACCTGGACAAATACCCGGGCACCGTGGTGGCGGTCACCCACGACCGGTACTTCCTGGACAACGTGGCCGGCTGGATCCTGGAACTGGACCGCGGCCACGCCTACCCGTATGAGGGGAACTACTCGACCTACCTGGAGACCAAGGCCGCCCGGATGACGGTCGAGGGACAGCGGGACGCCAAGCTGCGCCGCCGGCTGGAGGAAGAGCTGGCGTGGGTGCGGTCCAGCCCGCGCGCCCGCCAGGCCAAGAGCCGGGCCCGGCTGGACCGGTATGAGCAGATGGCCGCCGAGGCCGCGTCCCGGCAGAAGCTGGACTTCGAGCAGATCCAGATCCCGCCCGGCCCCCGGCTGGGCAGCCTGGTGGTCGAGGCCGATGGCCTGGTCAAGGGGTTCGGGGACCGGATGCTGATCGACGGGCTCAGCTTCAGCCTCCCGCCGAACGGCATCGTCGGGGTCATCGGCCCGAACGGGGTCGGCAAGACCACCCTGCTGAAGATGATCCTCGGGGAAGAGCAGCCCGACGCCGGGACCATCAAGGTCGGTGAGACGGTGCGGATCTCCTACACCGACCAGCTGCGCGCCGGGATCGCCCCGGGCAAGACCGTGTGGGAGGTCATCTCCGGCGGGCAGGCCTCCATCCGCGCCGGGCGGGCCGAGATCCCCAGCCGCGCCTATGTGGCCGCGTTCGGGTTCAAGGGACCGGACCAGCAGAAACCGGCCGGGCTGATGTCCGGCGGTGAGCGCGGCCGGGTGAACCTGGCGCTGACCCTCAGGCAGGGGGGCAACCTGCTGCTGCTGGATGAGCCCGCCAACGACCTGGACGTGGAGACCCTGGCGTCGCTGGAGGACGCGCTGGGCGAGTTCCCCGGCTGCGCGGTGATCACCAGCCACGACCGGTGGTTCCTGGACCGGGTCGCCACCCACATCCTGGCCTGGGAAGGCGGCGCGCGCTGGTACTGGTACGAGGGCAACTTCGCCGCCTATGAGCAGGACAAGACCGCGCGGCTGGGTGAGGAGGCTGCCCGCCCGCACCGGGTCACCTACCGCAAGCTGGCCCGGTGAACGGCGCGGGGGCGGCCATGAACGGCGACGACGCAGTCGAGGCGGTCCGTACCGCCTACCACACCCAGTGGCGGATATGGGAAGAACTGGCGCTCGAGCAGCTCGCCAGGAGCCAGGGCCTGGCCCGCCTCCCGCTGGTGCCGGGCTCTGAGGTGATCCAGCTCGTCAGCTGCGACGGGGTGCACCTGGGCCATGTACGCCGGGACGGCGAGTACTGGGTGGCGGTGACGGTGAGGGCGGCCCGGCCCTGCGGGCGGTACGGCAGCGCCGAGGCGGCCGCGCGCGGGCTGGCCCGCTTAGGCAGGATCCTGGCGGCATCGTCCGCATAGTCAGGCTCGCTTCCTGATGCCGCCGGGGTAAATCCGTACGATCCACCCGCCCAGCTGCGGCTTGAACAGAGCGGCTGCTGCGACACCGCGAGACCTCAGGTCGTCAGCCGTCCGCATCGCGGCGATGCGCGCGTCCCCGCCGATTCCGAAGAGCCGGATCCTGCCGGCGGGTTCGGTGTTTTCCTGCATCGGTGCTGCTCCAGCCACTGCACGCTGCTCTGCAGGGACCGTTGGCACTGGCGCGTTTCCCGGCGAGCCCCTCCGCCTCTCCTCACGTTACCGCGTATGAGGCCGTTGCTGTCTGGCACCGGGCTCCGCTGGCATTATGGTCAGGGCATGGGTGATGGGGCTCACCCTGGAATCGCGGGCCGGGAAGCGGTGCGCTGACGGTCCCTGGCTTCAGAGCCAGGAAGAGGTCGCATGCTGCCAAGCCTGACGCGTGCCCGCCAGGCCGCGAGGAACGCGTCGCCCGCGCTGAAGTTCGTGGTCATGGTCGGGATCATGAGCTTTTTCGCCGACTTCACCTACGAAGGGTCGCGCAGCATCACCGGCCCGTACCTCGGGATGCTCGGCGCCGGTGCGTTCGCGATCAGCGTCATCAGCGGGGCCGGGGAGTTCCTCGGCTACAACATCCGGACGTTCTCCGGCCGCGGCGCGGACCGGACCGGCCGGTACTGGCCGATCACCATCGGCG
>JBEKCN010000516.1:0-4174 GCA_050014855.1 Streptosporangiaceae bacterium
CGTTACTTGCAGAGCAAGTCTCATGCAAGTTGCACAGCAAGACATCCGTCAGCTGACGGATATCGGAAGCAAAGGACCTGTCGGAGCCGGGTAACCGTCGGTAATGGCTGGGCGTCAAGTAACCGCGGATTAGGCGCCCAACCGTCTCTCGGGGACCAACCTAACCCCTCACCTGCGCTGATGGCGTACCGCGGAGCGCCAGCAACCGGTCGCCGGACCGCGTATCTTTCGTGATCGTCGCCAGCTGGCGCCGGTCCAGCGGGCGCACGCTGCCGCCCCGGCGGGCGCGCGGGGGGAAACATCCGTCAGCTGACGTATATCGATCCAAGGCCAGCGAGTGGGCTGGCGATATCTGCCACTATGGCGATCGGTAGCCGGTTAGGCCGTGTGCGTGACTTTCGCGCGGCGCCGGAATGAAAGGGTCGCCGTGAGCAGTTTCCCGGCACGACAGGCCACCTTCCGTGACGTGTTCACCGTCCGCGAGTTCCGTGCCCTCTGGGCGTCGCAGATCCTGTCGGAGGGCGGAGACCGGCTCGCGCTGGTCGCGCTGACCCTCCTGATCTACGACAGAACCCGCTCACCGCTG
Source organism: Streptosporangiaceae bacterium (assembly GCA_050014855.1). GTDB lineage: Bacteria > Actinomycetota > Actinomycetes > Streptosporangiales > Streptosporangiaceae > Bog-532. Next base: position 587 of record JBEKCN010000516.1, read on the forward strand.
CTGGCCGCCCTGGCCTACGCGGCGGGCTACCTTCCCTGGATCATCGGCGGCCTGTTCTTCTCCGGCCTCGGAGACCGGCTGCCGCGGCGGGAGGTGATGGTCGCCTGCGATGTGATCCGGGCGCTGCTGGTCGCCGCGATGCTCATCCCCCGGACACCGGTGGCCGGCCTGGTCGGCCTGCTGTACCTGACCACGGCGGCGCAGGCGCCGTTTGAAGCGGCCAGGTCCGCGATCCTGCCCGACATAGTTCGCCGCGATCGCTATGCCCTGGCCGCGGCGGTCATGCAGACCACCTTCCGGGTGGCGCTGGTGGCCGGAGCGGCCGTCGGGGGAGTCACGGTCGCCCTCATCGGGGCCCGGGCGGCCCTCGGCATGGATGCCGTCACGTTCGCCGCTTCTGCCGTGCTGGTCCGCTTCGGGACCCGCGCCCGGCCGGCCACCGCCGAGCCCGATTTCCACGCGCTGAAACAGCTGCGCGAGGGAGCCCGGCTGCTCCTGGGCGACAAGACGATCCGCACGCTAATGATGCTCGGCTGGCTGATCGCGCTCTACTCGATCCCGGAAGGCATCGCGGCTCCGTACGCCGCACGACTCAGCGGCGGGCCAGTCGCGGCCGGGCTCGTCATCGCCTCCGGGCAGGTCGGCGCGGTCCTGGTCACGCCGATCTTCACCAAGAGCATCGGCCCGCTGACCCGGCTGCGCTGGATGGGGCCGATGGCCGTGTGTACCTGCGCCGTGCTGCCACTGACCGTCTTCCGCCCGGGCCTGGCCGGCTCGATGGTGATCTTCGCACTGTCGGGCACGTTCGCGATCTACCAGATCGCCGCGAACACCGCGTTTGTCCAATGGGTGCCAGCCGAGCGCCGGGCTCAGGCATTCGGCCTGGCCAGCATCGGGACGGTCGTCAGCCAAGGCGGGGCCCTCATGGCGGCGGGCGCCGCCGCCGAGGTGATCCCTCCTGCGACGGTCATCGCTCTCGGCGGCGGGCTGGGCGCTCTGACGGCCTGCGGCCTGGCGCTCCGCTGGCGGCACATGTCACCGGCTGTCGGCCGCCATTCCGCCCGGCATATGCGTGGCCTGGCCACGCTTACCAGAACAAAAGGCTGCGGAGCTCGTTCTGCCGGGTCTTGGAGATCTCATCGCCACCCGAGAGATCGTGGCCCAGCGCGAGCTCTGGCCGCCGGGCCACCACCAGCGCGGCCACAGCCGCGGGGTACCAGCCGCCCGGGCCCGCACGGCTGGCCAGACCGGCTGCCGCCGCGCGCGGGCAGCCCGGCCACTCGAAAACGGCCAGAACGAGCCGGTCGATGGCATGCTCCGGTGGGCAGTCGCTGTCTGACTCGGCATCATGGGCGTCCCAGCCAAAACCATGCGCGGGACGGATGTCCGGGCAGACAGGCCCGGCATCCTGTCATGGCTCGCTCAGGACCCGAGTGAGAGGGAGCGGCCCACCTGGGCGCGGTACTGCGCGACGGCGGCCTCGCAGACGGCCCGGACCGGCCAGCCCAGGGCCCGGGCAGCGGCTTCCGCCTCGGCCAGCTCCGCCGTGGCCGTTCCAAAGCCCGCGACGCCGTCTGTGGTGCCGGCCACCTTGACCGTGACGATCTGGCTGCTGCCCGGCGGCCCCACTTCCACCTCCACCGATGTCCGGGAGGCGGTCAGCCGGCTCATCCGCGACCAGCGGACGCCAAGCGTCCCGGTGTGGGCGAAGATCGCCGTGGCCACGGCGGGACGGACCGGTTCAGCGCACAGCGCGGTGAGGACCTGCCCCGGGCGGCCATGCCGGCCGACGATCGGGGTACACCAGCAGTCCCAGGCGCCGGCCGCCCGCACCGCTTGCAGGACCGAGGGCCACAGCCGGGGGTCGAGGTCATCGACTGTGCTCTCGACGACGGTCACATCGCCCTCGCGCAGATCCCGCTCCGCGCCGGACGCCGCCCCGACGACCACCCGGGTGATGTTGGGCCGGTCCGGGGTGTCCCGGCCACCGCCGCCGGTACCCACCGCGCGTACCGTCATGGCCGGGAAGCCGCCCGGTGTGGCCGCCGCCGCGAGCAGGGCCGCCCCGGTCGGGGTGGTGCGCTCGCCGGTCAGGTCGCCGCCGGCCAGGTCCAGGCCGGCCGCGGCGGCAATACGGAGGACGGCGGGAGCCGGCACCGGAAGGCGGCCGTGCCGGCTGAGGACGAATCCGCTCCCGGCGGCCAGCGCCGAGCAGCAGACCACGGCCCCCGGCCGCAACAGCCCGAGATCATCCAGTGCGGCCGCCGATCCCACCACGTCGGCCAGTGAGTCGAACGCACCCACTTCGTGGAAGTGCACGTCCTCGGGCGGCCTGCCGTGCACCGCCCCCTCCGCCTCGGCCAGCAGCCGGAAGACCCGTGCCGCGAGATCCTTCCCGGCCGGGCGCAGACCGCTGGCGCCGACGTGCCCGAGCACGTCGGCCAGGTGCCGTTCGCGGTCGGTTACCGTCGGCGTGGTGATCACGGCCCGCAGGCACGCGAGGCCGCCCCGGCGGGCGGTCTCGGTCCGCAGCCCGAGACCGGGCACGCCGAGGGAGGCAATGGCCCCGCGTACCCGCTCTACGTCGGCGCCCGCGTCGAGCAGGGCCGCCAGCAGCATGTCGCCGGCCACGCCCGCGGTCGCGTCGACGTAGGCGGCACCCGGCCGGTCCGTCACCGGTGCACCGCGTGGATGATCTTGGCGGCGTGCGCGGCCGCCCCGAACCCGTTGTCGATGTTGACGACGACCAGGCCCGGGCTGCACGAGGCGAGCATGCTGGCCGCGGCGGCCAGGCCGCCCGCCGCGACGCCGTAGCCGACACTGGTCGGCACGCCGATCACCGGCGCGCTGACCAGTCCGGCGACCACACTCGGCAGGGCACCGTCCATCCCGGCCACGACCACCACGCACTCGGCGGCGCGCAGGTCGTCAAGCCGGGACAGCAGCCGCCCGAGCCCGGCCACGCCCACGTCGGCGAGGACGTCCGCGTGCACGCCCAGCACGGCCAGCGTCGCCGCACATTCCCGGGCCGCTTTCAGGTCGGTGGTGCCCGCCGTCACGACCAGCACGTTGCCGCGCGCGGGCGGCAGGGCCCCGACGGCGACCGTTCCGGCCGCTTGATCGGCGTGCACGGCATCGCCGGGGAAACGGGCGGCCGCGCCGTCCAGCACGCCGACCGGGCAGCGCGTCGCCAGGGCCGGCGCCTCCGGATCACGGGCCCGCAACTCGGCCAGCAGCGCGAAGATTTGCTCGGGCGTCTTGCCCTCGCCGAAAACCACTTCCGGGACGCCCGTCCGCCGCCGGCGATCCACGTCCAGCAGCGCGAACTCGCCCAGCGGGACGCCTTCAGCCGGCACGGCTGACTGGCGTGATGTCGAGGTTCAGCGAACCGGACCGCAACGGCCGCTCGTCTATCTCCGCGCGCTGATATCCAGCCGCCCGGACGCAGGCCAGCACCGCCGCATGCTCGTCCGGGTCCGCCGCCCGCGGCAGGTCCGCCGCGCCGAGCTGCACCCGGCCGAGATCACCGAAATGCCGCACCCGCAGTTCGCGGTAGCCGCGCTGCTTCAGGCTCAGCTCGGCCCGGTC
>JBEKCN010000517.1:0-4169 GCA_050014855.1 Streptosporangiaceae bacterium
ACGTCTCCTGCACGAGGTCTTCGGCGTCCGTCGGGTTGCGGGTCATCCGCAGGGCAGCGGGATAAAGCTGGCCGAGCTGAGGCACGACATCACGCTCGAACCGGGCACGGCTGTCGGCGGCCCCATCACTGGCACTCATCGGTTCTCTCCGGGTTCGATCATTGCTATTTTCTAAGTAGACGTTTGCGAGGCTGGGAAAGCTCGCCAATGTAACGCAAATCACAAAGGTCTATGATCTTGCCCGTAGATTACAGCTTCCTAGCTGTGAACAGGCTGAATACCGGCTCAGATCCAGCCGTGATACCACATATGGGAAAGCCAGGATGTGTAGGGAATGACCTTGCCCGCCAGGATCGGGTACAGGTAGACGAAGTTCAGCAGCACCACGAGGAGGTAGGCGCCGCTGATGGCCGCGCCGACCGACCGGCGCGCGACGCTCGCGCGTACTGGCCCAATGATCAGCCCTATGCACAAGACGATGGCCAGGATCAGGAACGGCTCGAACTCGGTGGCGTAGTAGAAGAACTTGGTCCGCGAGACGAACGGGAACCAGGTCAGCCAGCCCGCCGCGACTGCCAGCACCGTCGCGCCCGCTCGCCAGTCACGGTGCAGCAGCCACCAGACCAGGCAGAAGATCAGCGCCGGGATGGACGCCCACCAGATCGCCGGGGTGCCGATCGCGAGCACTTCCTGGGAACAGTGCGGCGCCACCCGGCACGCGGCGCCGGTCGTGGGCGCGGAATAGTAGTAAGCGACCGGCCGGGACAGCACCAACCAGTCCCACGGCTGGGATTCGTACGGATGACGCACGGACAGGCCCACGCCGAACTGCAGCATCGCCACGTGGTACTCATACAGTGAGTACAGGGGGGAGAGCAGTGGGGTATGCACGCCCACGGTGGCGGCGTAGTTCCGGTCGTAGCCGTCGGGCGAGGCGAACCAGCCCGTCCAGGAGGCAATGTAAACCGCCAGTGGGAGCACCCCGAGGGTGAGCGGCAGCCATTTGGCGTCCCGCACCAGGGCGCCACGCCAGAAGTGGGTGATACCTGCGGCCCGGCGTGCCCCGACGTCCCAGGCGACCGCCAGCGCGGCGAACGCGACGATGTACCAGATCGCATCCTGCTTGCAGGCGCAGGCACAGCCAAGGAAGAAACCCGCCGCCACCCGCCACCAGTGAATGCCGATTCCCGGGCCCCCGCCACTGGTGCCCCGCGCAGCCACCGCCCGGGCCAGCCGCGCCCGCGAAACGTCGCGGTCGATGACCAGGCAGCCGAACGAAGCCAGCACGAAGAACATCAGGAAGATGTCGAGTATCCCGGTGCGGCTCATCACGAATTCCAGGCCGTCGAGCGACATCAGCAGGCCGGCGATGCAGCCCAGCAGGGTCGACCGCGTCATCCGCCGGGTGATACGGCTGATCAGCAAAATGGCGAGTGAGCCGAACACCGCGGCGGAAAAGCGCCAGCCGAAGGAGTTCAGGCCGAAGAGCCATTCCCCGCCGGCGATGATCCACTTTCCGAGCGGGGGCATCACCACGTATTCGCCCCCGGACGCGAATATGTGCGTACTGCCCGATTGGATGAGCGCGTTGGCGTTATGCACCGGATTGCGCTCAACGCCGAACTTGAGCAGGCTGTATGCGTCCTTGGCGTAATACGTCTCGTCGAAGATCAGGGTGCGCGGCACCGCGAGCCGGTTGAACCGCAGGTATGCGCCGAACGCGGTAACCAGCAGGGGGCCGAGCCAGCCCAGCACCTGGTCGCGCGGGAGCGAGGAGAGGAGCCGGTCGCGCAGCGCCGTCGTCTCGCCCGCCGTTTCGGTAGCCGGCACGCCGGCCTCAGTTGCCGCCATCGATGCATATCGTACGGGATGAAAACCCGGCCGTAGAGAAGGAAACCGAATGCGCGGCAGAAAGGAAATTCCCGGCGATCCCACCGGCGATGCGCAGCTCCCGGCGGCGGGCACGCTGATTCTGGCCGCGTCCCCCATCGGCCGCCTGGACGATGCATCCGGCCGGTTCACCGCTGAGCTGGCCGCGGCCCCGGTCATCGCGGCGGAGGACACGACCCGGCTACGGCGGCTGGCCAGCCGCCTGGGCATCAAGCTGACTGGCCGGGTGTATTCGTACTGGGATGCGGCCGAGGCCAGGCGCCAGGACCAGTTGCTTGGCGAGCTGCGCGCGGGCCGTGACGTCCTCCTGGTCACCGACGCTGGCATGCCCGGGGTCAGCGATCCCGGCTACCGGCTGACGGCCGCCGTCGCCGCGGAGGGAATCCGGGTGACCGTCCTGCCGGGGCCGTCGGCGGTGACCGCCGCCCTGGCCGTCTCGGGCCTGCCCACGGACCGGTTCTGCTTTGAGGGCTTTCCGCCCCGCGGCGGGGGGGAGCGGGCCCGTCGCTTCGCCGAGCTGGCCAGCGAGCCGCGGACGATGGTGTTCTTCGAGTCACCGCGCCGGGCCGGGACCACGCTCCGCGAGCTGACGGCAGCCTTCGGGGAGGAACGTCGCGCCGTCGTGTGCCGTGAGCTGACCAAGACGCACGAGGAGATCCGTCGCGGCCCGCTCGGGGAACTGGCCGCCTGGGCGGACGGCGGCCTGCGCGGTGAGATCACCCTGGTGGTCGGCGGCGCCACCGCCGCGAGCCCGGAGGCCCGCGCCGCCGGGGTCAGCGCGGCTGCCGCCGAGGTGGATCGCCGGGTCGCCAGCGGGTCGTCACGCAAGGACGCGGTCGCTGCGGTCGCCGCCGAAGCCGGGTTGCCCCGGCGGCTCGTCTACGAAGCGGCCGTCTCGCCGCGGGTCAGCTCCTGACCGGTGGGGTCTACCGGGCCTTCCTGGCCGTCTGCCGCCACTGCGCCGGACTTGCGGACCCGGCGGGCGTCCAGCCACTTCCGGGCGGGCATGTCCCGGCCGAACGCCATGGCCGCCGCGAGGCAGCCGAACGGTACGGCCGGCAGCACGTAGCGGTAGTCAAATTCCGCCGTCGCGGCCGGGGCGACGATCAGGGCGACCGAGATCACCCAGGGCATCGTGGCCTCACCGCCCAGCCGGCGCCAGGACAGCACCATGCCGCCCAGCCCGACGGCGAGGATGGCGCCGTACACCGAGCCTGGCAGCCAGACGTAACGCTGCCACGTCCGGATGATCCCGGCGAACGGCTCCACGACGTTCGTCTCCGGATTACCGCGGATGTAATAGGCGACGTCGGAGTCAAAGGAGCCGACGTGCCCGTGCGCCCAGGCCGGGATCGCCTTCGCGTGATCGCCGAACAGATACTGGTCGTAGGTGGCCGCGTTCGGGAAGGTGTAGCGCTGCCACTCGAAGACCCGGGCCGTGTCGTACGCCACGATCTGCGCGTAGCCCAGCGGCTGGGCGATGATCGCGCGCTTGGCAAAGTCCTCGGCGAGCTCGTTCGGCAGCGGCGAGAACATGCTCGGGGGGAAGCGGTCCAGCGGCGAGATGTTCGTCCAGATGTAGGACTGCGACATAGGCCGCTTGTCCGGCGGTGTCGTCGTGCACAGCGACAGTTCGTCGGTCGGCACGTGCATCTTCGAGCACTCGGCGAAGGCCATGACGCGCGAGTAGAGGAAGACGCCGGTGCTTTCGGTCATCGCGAACTGCCCGTACGCCGAGTAGAACCAGGTGCAGTACAGCAGGACCGGGGTGAGGCAGGCCACGATGGTGCCGAGGACCGCGCGCCAGCCGATCCGCCTGATGAGCATGTACGCGACGAAGATGACGAGGAAGGCATCCCCCTCCGAGCGGACCGTGGCTGACACGCCGAGGATCAGGCCGACCAGCGTGCAGCGCTTCCAGCCCGGATTGGGCTCCCACAGCAGCAGCGTGGTGGCCAGGGCGAGCAGGAACTCGAAGAGCACATCGCTCAGAATCAGGTGCTCGAGCTGGATCTGGAAGCCGTCGTAGAGCACCGGGACCGCAGCCAGCGAGGCTATCCAGGGCCGGACGCCGAACCGGTGCCTGGCCAGCGCGTATACCATGACGCCGACGGATAGGCCCATCAGATGTTGCAGAATCGTTACAGCCGCATAGCTGTGCAGCGGCTCGAGAAGCTTCAGGAAAATCGCGTAGCCGGCGGGGCGCGTCACGTCCGGGTGCAGCCCGATGACATCGCCCATGTACTGGAACGAGTCGTTGAACCAGACCTGCCACCGGT
>JBEKCN010000518.1:0-4165 GCA_050014855.1 Streptosporangiaceae bacterium
GGCGAGACCGACGGCCGCGTAGCGGCGGGCGAAGGCCGGGTCGGCGAAGCGGCGGCCGTTCGACAGCAGGTGGATCGAGAGTTCGGGGACGACCTGCTGGCAGTGCTCAAGCAGGCCGATGAGCGCGTCGGCGTGCAGGGTCGGCTCGCCGCCGGTGAGGCTGACGGAACGCGCGCTCGCGGGCAGCAGGCTGACCACCTTCCTGGCCCGGTCGAACAGCCAGGAATCGTCGCGTTCCTTCGGTGGCTGGGAGCACATGAGGCAGTAGTTGTCGCACTGCTCGGTGAGCAGCAGGGCGTTATGCCTGGCGGAGTTTTTCCAGAGCACCGTCACCCGGCGAGCGCCGACGGGCACGTGGATGATGTCGCCCGAGCTGAGGTGCGCCAGTTCGGGCCCGAGCTTGAGTACCGGGCCGGGTGTTGGGGGGGTTGCGCGTCTGAGAGTCCCGGGTACCGCGAGCGTCCCCGTCTCGGGGTCTGTCGTGAGGTAAAGGCCGTAGCCGGGAGGCGCGGGCTGCCCGGCCCGCACCAGGCACGCGAGGGACTTGGCGGGGCCTTCGTCCCCGGCACCGTCGCGGTCGGTGTCTCTATCCGCGGGCAGGCAGACCCGCCATACATCGTCAGCCAGCGGCCAGGCCAGCCCGCTTGCGTCGGCGCGGCCTTTCAGCTTCAGCATGACCGTCCCCGCCTCACCGGACCCACCTCGCAATGGCGCCGTACTGGTCCTTCGGACCGCACCACTGCGCTGGGCTGCCTCACTGGGCCCATCGCCGCATCAGGTCGCGGAAATAGGGGTCGTCGCGCATCTTACGCAGCAGCAGGGTGAAGACGCCCGTGTTGCGGCGGCAGAACGCGGACAATGCCTTGTGCCCCGTGAAGTCGCCTGCGGTTGTGTGGTGGAACACCGGGTCGGCGCCACAGTACGGCTCGAACGCGCACGTGGCGCACATCGGCGCGCTCAGCGCGATCGATTCCGTCAGGGGGCGCAGCAAGCCGTCGGAGAGCATCACGTCCGCGTAGGACGAGTCGTGCACGTTGCCGAGCTTGAAGGTGCGGTCGCCCGTCTCAGCCAGCATCCGGCCCTCGTCGCTCGCGTAGATGTCGCCGTCGTAGTTGTAGACAAGCGCGCCGATCCCGATGCCGGCCGGTGAGGTGAGGTCGACGTAGCCAGGGTCGGAGTTGGTGAGCATCTTCTTCGCGATAATCGACGCGTAGATCTCCACCATCGGGACGGCCTGGCGGTTCAGCTCGACGATCTGGTCCAGGCCCGCCGCGTAGAACTCAAGCCATCGTTCGACGTCGTAGTTCGCGCCACCGCGGCCGCGCAGCGCGAAGCCGTACGGCGAGATCGGACGCAGGAAGACGCCGCGCAGGCCGAGGTCGGCGTAGGCGTCGATGATCTCCGCCGCCCGGTCAAGGCTCGCCTCTGTGGTCGTCATCAGCGCGCTGACCCGGTCGGGGCCAAGCCGTTCCTGAGCCCGCTTGATGCCCGTCACGGCCTGCTGCCAGCTGTCCTGGCCGGGGCGGCGGCGGTTGCCGTTGTGCAAGTTCTGCGGGCCGTCGAGCGAGGTCGAGAGGTGCACGTCCTGCTCGGCGCAGAACTCGAGGATCTCGTCGTCAAGCAGCGCCAGATTCGTCGCGATCACGAACGCGAGGTCCTTGCCGTACCCGGCGTTCATCCGCTTAGCCTCGGCCGTGATCCAGCGGATGAGCGGGAAATTGAGCAGCGGCTCGCCGCCCTGGAACTCAATCTTCAGGTACGGTGACGGCGACCTGAACGCCAGCTCAAGCGCCCGGCGCGCGGTCTCCTCGGTCATGTCGAACTCGCTCTTCGCCGCCGACTGCCGCGACACCTGGCAGTACCGGCAGGTGTGCTCGCAGCGCAGCGTGACAACGAAGATATGAAGCCCCGTCGAGTCCGGCAGGCGCCGCATCCGGGTGCGCAGCTTGATGGCGAGCAGTTCGGCAGGCAGCGTCTCGCCCGGCACCTGGATGAGGTGCGCCGCCCGCAGCCGTGCGAGCAGGTCCTGGTCGGCGCAGGTCCCATCCGCCACGCCGACGAGCTCATCCGGTGTGACGAACACGTGCTCCCCCACCAGGTTGGTGAGGACCAACGAATCCGCACCGAGCCGGTGGAAGCGCATCGGCAGTAGCTGCCAGCCATGCGGGGGCAGCGTCGTCGCCGCCTGCTCCAGTTTGATCGCGTTGATCACGTCTCAGTCCCGGCTTCTGCATCGCCTTCGATCAGGCCGGTCCGCGAGAACGCCAGCGCGAGGACCAGGTTCCGCAGCGGCTCGGTCTCCTTGGCGATCCGCAGCCGCAGGATCTGATCGTTCACCTCCGCGCGGAACCGGTGCTTCAGCTCGTCGTCGGTGGTGTCTCCCTCGCGCGGGAAAAGGGTGCAGGCATAATCGGCGCCGGAAACGCGGATGTCGACCGTCATCTCGGCGGCCACCGCGTAGGCGCTCCGCTGCAACGCGTCCAGGTCCACCGTGGCCTGATCGAAAGCCAGCGTGATCCCGGCGGCGCCAATCTCCCCGGCACCAGTTGCCCCAGCAACATCGCCAGGCGCGCCGGCCGCCGGGCTCAACGCACCCTCCCCCGGCGCCAGAGCCGCCTGATCCCGCTCCTGAGGGCGCCGAACGGCGCGACGATGAGGAACGCGCAGCCACCACCGTTGCTCGCGGCCGGGCTGCCGCTCCCCCCGCCCGACGGGCTACCCGTCAGGCTGCTCTGCTGCGGCGCAACGGCGGGCGACCCGCCGGGGGCCGCGCTGACGGCCGGCGCCGGGCTCGACGACGGACTCGGGCCGGGTGGCGGCGTGGTCGCTACCGGCGGGGGCGGCGGGGCAGGGACCGACGAGACGTGAGAGACGTGCGAAACGTGGGAGACATGCCCGGGGCCCGAGCCTGACACGTGAGATGAGTGGCTGACGTGAGCCCCGATGCTCGCCGGTGCCTGGCCCTTCACCGCGAGAAGCGGAAAAGCGACGGCCTTGGCCTCATCGTGCTTTCCGGGTGAAAGCGGCGAGGCCAGTGCGGGCGACGCGCCAAGCGCTACCGCGGTTACCGCGGCGGCCAGAGGTAAAATCGGTGACTTTGGCACAGCGGGACGATACCAGCGATGGTCCGGACGGACGCTATCGCCAAGGGGAAAAATAGGCGGACGATGAAGGTGAAGTTAGGGGACCGTTCGGGCGAATGCTGGACGGACGGTCGTCCAGGACACCGGCCTGGTTTGCCCCTAGTAGTGCTCTAGGCAAGCTCACACACTGGAGCCTCCGCCAGATGGCCGCCTATTTAGCCCTCATGCCCCCGGCCGGTGGCCACGCGGCGGGAGCGGCTGCCGGCAGATCCTGCATACATGCCAGATCAGCTTCCAGCCAATCCGGACCTGGAAGGAATCCGCCGATCCGGACCGGGCCGCCAACCTGGACCGGATCGAGCATCTCGAAGGTGACAACCGCCTCTTTCCCCCAGCTCAACGCTTCATATGCGAATGGCGACATGGTCCGCTGTGCCGACACCACCATCGCACCAAAGTGCGCCGTGAGGCGCTTGCATGCCGGGCACGCCATGCACTCCGTCTTCGTCAGCGACTTCGACGCCGGTGTCGCCCAGATCGCTGAGCGGGGACTGGAGGGGGCCGATTTCAGATCAGCGGACCTGGTGGCCTGCCAGCAGGTCGCGTGCCCGGCCGATGCGGGTGTCCAGGTCGGTCAGGAAGGTGTCCAGCGCCGCCCGCTTCGCCTCGACGGTGGCGCGGAGGTTCAGCTGGAGCGCCAAGCACTCCCGGGTCAGTTCCCGGCGCTTGTCCTCGCTGGTGCGTTCGTCGCGGTAGGCCAGGCAGATCTGCGCGATCCGGTCCTCGTTGCGCAGCACCACCGCGATCTCGTCCAGATTGAGGCCGAGCAGGGCTTGCAGCTCCCGGATCCGTCCCACCCGGGCCAGATCATTCTCTGAGTAGCGCCGCAGCCCCCCGGGCGTCGTGCGGGCCGGGACGATCAGGCCCAGCTGCTGGTAGTACCGCAGGGCCCGTTCGGATACACCGAGCCGCTGCGCCGCGGCGCCGATCCCGAGCAGCGGCGCGTTCTCGTCGGGCCGCCCCGGCTCATCCGCTTCTTCGGCGCGCTTCCTGGGGCTGGCGACGGCCTGGGCCACGGGCAC
>JBEKCN010000519.1:0-4152 GCA_050014855.1 Streptosporangiaceae bacterium
CGATGCGGCCGGCACGGACCGGCTGGATCACTTGCGCTGGGCGCTCAGCGACGTGTGGGTGCTGACCTGGCGCACGCTCGCGCGGATCGTCACCACTCCGGAGCAGTTGCTGAACGTCACCGTCCTACCGCTAATCTTCGTTCTCCTGTTCAGCTACGTGCTTGAGGGCGGCGTCGTCCTCCCGGGCCACGGCAACTACCGTGATTACCTGATCGCCGGCATCTTCGCGGTGAACATGGGAGGCACCGCCCAGGGGGCCGCCATCGGACTGGCCGTCGATCTGTCCACCGGCCTCATCGACCGCTTCCGGTCGCTGCCGATGTCGCGCGCGGCCCTAATCGTCGGCCGTACCCTGGCCGATCTCATCACGACCCTGGTCGGCGCCACGGTGACCGTGCTGACCGGGCTGGCGGTGGGCTGGCGAATTCACGCCGGCTGGGCCGATGTGCTCCTTGCCCTGGTACTCGCGCTGCTCTTCGGTTACTCCGCCGCGTGGGCCGGGGCATGTATCGGCATACTCGCCCGGGGACCCGAATCAGCTCAGGCCGTGGGGCTTACCGTGATCGTGCCGCTGTCGCTCACCTCGAACGCCTTCATCTCCTCTAACAGCCTGCCCCCGGTGCTGCGTGCCGTCGCGAACTGGAATCCGGTCAGCGTGCTGGCGGCCGCCTGCCGCCGGCTGCTCGGCAATCCCGATCCCGCCGCGACCCATTCCTGGCCGATGCAGCACCCGGGACTGGCGTCGGCCCTCTGGTCACTGGCCTTGCTCGCCGTGCTGGCGCCGCTGACGGTGTGGCTTTACACCCACCGGACGGGGCGATGATCATGATGCCGGCGGACCATCCGCGCGAGGGGAAACTGCGGGAGCACACGATGCGCATCATGGTGGTCACCGACCAGTACGAACCCATGGTCGGCGGTGTTCCGACGGTCACCAGGAGCCTCGCGCGAGGCCTGGCCGGGCGCGGGCACGACGTCGCACTGGTCGTGCCGAGCCCCGGCTGGCGTGGCCGACTCGCCACCGCCGAGCAGGTCAGCGTCACCTACCGCGGCTCATTGTGCTGGCCATGGTACGAGGGCATGCGGCTCGGCTGCCTGCCAGCCTCCGCGGCGGGCAAGCTGATGGCCTCGTTCGCGCCCGACGTGGCCCACATTCATTCCCCGGTAACACTGGGGGTCATGGCCCGGATCGGGGCGGCCCGGCAGAGCGTTCCGGTGGTCTACACCAACCACTACCTTCCGGCTAACATCCGCCCGTCTACAGGTCCGCGCTCAGCGATTGCTGACGCCTTTTTCTATCGTTACATCGTCGGGTTCTCGAACAAGTGCAGTTATGTCACCGCGCCCTCGGCCACCGCACTGGGGCTGCTGCGCGAGCGAGGGCTGCGGGTGCCATCCCGGGTCATATCGAACGGAGCCGACCTACAGGAGTATTCGCCGGGCCCGGCCGACGGCCAGGTCCGGCATCGCTATGGATTGCCGGCCGGCCGACCGCTGATCCTCGCGGCCGGGCGGCTCAGCCCTGAGAAGCGCATGGACGTCCTATTGGACGCGGCGGCCAGGCTGTCCCCCGACACGCAGATCGCCATAGCCGGCACCGGGCCGGACGAGGCCAGGCTGCGGGCACAGGCGCAGCGGCTCGGACTCGCCGGGAAGGTACGGTTTCTTGGCTTCGTCCCCGGATCCGACCTCCCAGCCATTTACCGGCTCGCCGACGTCTTCGTCATCGTGTCCGAGGCGGAGCTGCAGAGCCTGACCACTATGGAAGCGATGGCGACCGGCCTGCCGGTGGTAGCCGTTGACGCCTATGCGCTCGGCGAGCTGGTGCGCCACGAAGACAACGGGTTCCTGGCCCGTCCCGGGCAGGCCGCCGAGGTGGCAGCCTACCTCAACCTTCTGTGCCGCGAACCGGGCTTGCGGGCCAGGATGTCCGCGGCCAGTCTGCGGATCATCAGCAACCATGAACGGCTTCGCTTGCTGTCCGAGTGGGAGTTTCTTTACCGCACACTGGCTCCGACCGCGCCGGGTGAGCGATGACCAGCCCCAACGAGCCGCGGATACGGTTGCTCTTTCTCATCGGTGATACCGGCGGCGGGCATCGGAGCGCCGCGAAAGGCGTGGCCCAAGCACTCGACCACGCCTTTCCGGGCTGCTTTGACGCATTTATCTGTGACCCCCTGCGTGGGCCGGGCGCTCGGTGCTGGCTGCGCTGGCTCACCGGCCTGTACGGCCCGACCATCCGGATATCACCATGGCTGTGGGGCGTGCTCTGGCGAATGTGCAGCTCACCCCGATTCCTCGGCTGGCTCCGGCGGACCCTCATGTCGCCCATCTACCGCAGCGTGGCGAAGGCCGTCGCGACCTGGCGGCCTGCTGTGATCGTCTCTTTCCATCCGCTGACGGCTGAGCCCGCCGTGCGCGTGCGCGACCTTAGTGCTGCCATGCCTCCCGTCATCACGGTCATCACCGACCTGGTCACCGCCCACCTGTCGTGGCGGGACGCCGCGGTTGATCGCGTCATCGTGCCATCCGCGGCCATCGCGGGCCGTTGCGCACAGGATGGCATGCCGAAGGGGCACTACGTGGAGACCGGGCTACCAGTCGGCCCCGAGTTCTCCCAGCCACCAGCGAGCGCACCCGAGCGTCAGGCCCTGCAACGATCCCTCGGCCTGGGCGGGCGGTTCCTGGTCGTCGTGACCGGGGGCGGGGAGGGCTCGGGCGGCCTCTACCGCCGCACCGTCGCCATCCTCAGGAAGGTCGAGGACGTGGATGTCGCCGTCATTTGCGGCCGTAATCAACGGGTGCGCCGACGCCTCACCCGGCTGGTGGAGGGGGCCGGAGGGCGACTGACCGTACACGGTTTCGTGGACAACATGGCAGCTTGGCTCCGCTGTGCCGACATCGTCGTAGGCAAAGCGGGCCCGGGCACCATAGCCGAGGCGACCTGCTGCGCCGCCCCGCTCGTGCTCACCTCTTACCTGCCTGGCCAAGAGGAAGGCAACGCCGACTTCGTCGTCCAGGCAGGCGCGGGCAGTCATGCACCCAGGCCACGCGACCTTGCCGCGGAGATCGCACGCCTGCGGAACGACCCGGCCGCCCTGGCCGCCATGCGGGCGGCTTCGGCACGGGCTGGCCGACCCCGCGCCGCCGCTGACATCGCGGGTCTGATCGCTGAGGCCGCTAGCGACCCCCTCACCTGGACCGAGCCTCCCGACCCGGCATACGGCCATCGGCAACTGGCGGCGCTGACCGACCCCGACCCGGACCCGGACCCGGTGCCGGTGCCGGTAAGCCTGGGCCGATGACTTGCTGAGGACATGCCATGAACCGCGCTCCTAGACCGAACAGAGTGAGCAGATGACAGCCGAGGACGCTCTTTCCCGTCACACTGCCCCGCCGCTTGTGGTGCGCACGCAGGGTTCCGGCAGGACATTGCAGGCGGGACCCGTCTACTTGATTGGCCGCGACCCGGCGGCGGACATTACGGTCGACGAGCCATTGGTTTCCTGGCGGCACGCCGTTTTGAAGATAGCGGACGACCAGTGGCTGCTCGAGGACGCCGCCAGCACCAATGGGACGTTCGCCAACGGCCAGCGAATACAGCGTGTCGACATCACGGATTCCTGTCAGGTCCGCCTCGGCGACCCAGAGGCGGGCCCGGTCGTCTCCTGCTCGATCACAGCCGCCCCAGATCCCGCCGCCGCGCGGATACCTCCTCGTACAGCGGTATGGCCTGGCCAGCGGACGGGGTCGGGTGGCCGACACCCAAGCGCCATCCTGCCGCTGCCGGTCAAGGTCCTGCATATAGGCCGCGCCGACGACAACGACATGGTCGTGGCGGACCTGCGTGTGTCACGGCACCACGCCGTACTGCGCCGGTCTGGAGGCGATTACGAGATCGCCGACCTCGGCAGCCAGAACGGCACGTTCGTGAATGGGCGGCGGATCACCCAGGCCGTGGTGACCGAGGCCGACGTCGTCGGCATCGGCATGGCCACCTTCCGGCTCGTCGGGGACCAGCTGCAAGAGTTCGTCGACGCCGGCGACATCTCGCTTGACGCCCGCGGGCTTACCGTGAGGCTGCCAAGCGGCAAGGTGCTGCTGGACGACGTCAGCTTCCAGCTTGGCGAGCGATGCCTGCTTGGTGTGATC
>JBEKCN010000520.1:0-4145 GCA_050014855.1 Streptosporangiaceae bacterium
TCGCCGAGCAGGCTGAGAAAGAGGCGGAACGCCCTCGGGTCGAGCAGGTCCAGGTCGGATAGCAGCGTCGGCCCGCTGGTACGCAGCCGCCGTCGTGCCTCGGCGGTCTGGGTGGCCTCCTGCTCCGCCTGGCGGCGCAGAATCTCCCTGGCCGCGGAGCGGTCCTTCACCTGGCTGGGCTGGCCGCGCCGCTCGTAGCTCCCGGTCTTCCTGAGCTGTGGCGAAATCCGGATCGGCGGTGCCTCGCCCCACGACGTCCCGGCCGGCACGTTTTCCCACTCATCCGCGGTGTCACCGGTGACGGACAGATGCCGGGCGGGGGACAGGCCGAACGCTGCCCGCCACAGCCGGTGAGCCGCCGCGTCGTCCGGTGCCTCAGCGAACCACCGGGCGAGCGCAGCGAAGTCCGCCGACCGGTCCGACCGGCCGGAACGCCGCTCGTTAAGCAGGCCGACCGTGTCGACGAGCTGCTTAATCGCGGTCACGGCAGCCTGCCGCAGCAGCCTGGCCTGCGATGGATGCCCCGCGTCGCGCGAGGTGAACCAGTCGTCCAGGCCGCGCCACCGGTTTCGCCACGCGTCGAGTGCCTGCTCTTCCTCGTGGGCCAGCGCCCCGGCCGCGTCCGCCCCCTCGGGGGCCGCGTCGGCGGCCTCACGCCTGGCGGCGATCGCCAGCAATCGCTCATGACCGGCGGCTTCCAGGTCAGTGAGGAGGACCGCGATCTGGGCACCGGAGTTGGCGAGGTCGGCGATGAACCGGTTGATGTAGTCGATCAGCCGTTCCTTGTACGCGATGAAGCCGTCGATATCTCCGTCGGAGAAGTCGATCGCGCGCCGCAACGCGGACATGAACGCCTGTGCGTTATCGGCCAGTGAGGAGAACCGCTCCGCTACCGATAGCAGCAGCAGGTGAATCTTGGCCGGATCGGGATCGCTCTCCCTGGCCAGCGCGAGCAGCGCCTGAAGCTGGCCGGCGATGTCGGCCAGGGCGACCGACTGGAGCTGGCCGCGTCGGCCGATCGCCTCCTCGTAGAACGCGATTGCCGACTCGGCCGCATGTCCTTCTGCCGTGAGCTGGTACAGCGACCGCTTGCGGTGAAAGTCCTCCACCGTGGTGACGCGGCTGGTGTCGACGTCGGCCTGCAGGTTGCCCCACCTCACCAACTGGTCGAGCGCCTCGGTCAGCTGGTCATCGGAATCGACCCGCAGCTCTGCGGCGACGTCCTCCGGGCGCAGGTGCACGATGAAGCGGTCCTTCGCCTGCGCGAAAGCCCGGAGCAGGCGGCGGTACTGCTCGGCGTGCGGAACGCCAAGATGGGTGAAAGGCTGCGCGACGGGAATTTCGCCCTGCGACTTCCCCCGGCCGCGCGCCGACGAGACCACTTCGTCAGCCACGCGTACATCGTGCCGCATGCCACCGACAAAGGGCGCCTGTTGTGACGGCTAGGTCCTTTCGGCCAGCGGGGCTTCCGTCTCGTGGCCGCCGGTGTCCCGGCACGCGCAATCGGCGCCGTTCGGGGCGCTGACCGCGCTGTTCGGCAGTTCAGAGGAAGACTGTCGCATGGCTCAGAGCATGCGCCAGGGCATGGCCCCTCGGTATCCGCATGATGACTGCAGTCGCCGAGGGAGAGTTCATCCGGACCGTACGCCGGTGCATCGGCGCTGACAACCGCCGTGGCGCCTCGCAATCTTGTACAACGGCAGGTATAGGCCATCCGGCTTCGAATCGGGCGGAAATGGCCGTAGGCCGGGATTGTGTCCCGGCCTACGGCCATCGGGTGGTGCGGGGTGGGGGAGGAGCTGTCAGCCGGACATCTGGTTGTTGCCGTGGACCAGGTAGTTGTCCAGGGCGGCCTGGGTGGCGGCGTTCATGGTGCCGGTCTGGGGGAGACCAGCCTGGCGCTGCAGGTCCTCGATGGCGGCGGCAGTCTGCGTGCCCATGATCCCGTCAACGGGGCCCTCGTAGTAGTTCAGCTGGCCCAGTTCCTGCTGCAGCTTCTTCACCGACGCCGACGGGGTGACGGCCGGGGAGGCCGGAGTGGTCGGCTGCGCCGGGCTGGCCGGGGCCGAGCTCGCGGCGGAGGCGGCCGGGGCCGAGGTCGAGGCGGCCGGCGCCGAGGTCGAGGCGGAAACGGCCGGGGTCCTGGTGGTGGCGTGGTTGTGGGTCAGGCCGACGGCGGCCAGGATTATCAGGGCCGCGGCGATGATCGTGCCGATGACGATGGCCCAGATGCGGTACCAGGACGGGCCCTGGCTGCTCGGGCGCGGGGCGCGGTGGCTGGTGTCAGGCTGGCTTGTGGCCGGGCGGTCGTCGGTGTAGTACTGGGTGCTCATGGCGGGGTCTCCGTGTTCCTCGGCTGGCTCCTTGCTGGTAAGTCCAGTTTCGATCCGGCCGAGAGCAAACTCCCTAGAGAAACTCCCTAGTTTTCCAGAAGGACTGGAAGAACCTCACCTCGCAGCAGCAGGCCCTGTTCCGCAAGGTGATCCTGGAGGCCTTCGTGCCGGACCTGGCGGCTCCTGACCGGCCGTTCCGGCCCGGCCAGCGGGTTAAGGGGGTGGCTGCTCATCCGGGCGTGTTCGAGATGACATGGGATAATGACGGCCGGGCGACCTTCAGCTATGGGGAAGAATGCGTACCGGGCCAGCCGCACGTCACCTGGCGGCGGATCGGAACCCACGCCATCTTCACCCGGCCGCCCCGCCCGTGAGACACGTCGACGGTCATTCCCGCGCAAACGCTGCCGCTGGTTTGCGAAGCTGACGAAATTCCCGGGGAGCATTGGTTTCAGGTGATGCTTGACCAAACCCCTTACAGGGCGCAAGCCCGGCCGTTCGGGGCCGGGTTCGCTCCGTGCAATCCCGGTCCTTCGGGGCCGGGAGGATGTCAAAAGTTCTAGAGTCCGTTGCTGCCTGGTGGCCGGGTCTTGCTCGGACTCTCGGCTGCTTAGTGCAGGTGCGTAGTGCCGTGAATCCCGACGGACATGGCCAAGCCGACGATGAGGACGATGACCAGGATCAGCGCTACCCAGCCGAGCATCAGGCCCGCGAGCGCCAGGCCAGCCCCCTGTTCTCCGGTGCGCTTGATCTGGTGCCGGGCCACATGGCCGAGCACGATCGCCGGGATGGCCACCACCGGCCCGAACACCAACTGCGCGAGCCCGCAGGCGAGGCTCGCCATCGCGAACTCGTTCATCTTGGCCACCGGGGTCACTGGGGTCACCGCGGTCGACCGCGCGGCAGGCAGGTCGATCACGAGCTGGTCCAGGTCGGCGTAGGTGCGCGCGGACAAGGCGTTGTCTAGGCGGCCGTCGTACTCGTCCTTGGACAGCCGGCCTTCGCTGTAGGCCATGTTGAGGCGTTCCACGATGCCGTCGCGGTCGGCGTCGGCGGCCCGCATCTTCCCCCGTTCGCCACTGGCGGTGAACGCCGGGGTGCGCCCGACGGCTTGGATCACGCGAGGCGCGGTCGTTCGTCGTCCGCGCTCATGGTCGGCGATCCGCTGCAACTGGCCGGCCAGCGGCGGAGTGTCGTTGTCCGGGATGAGCGTGGTGTCGTAGTCGTGCATCTGCACCACCCCTTACCGTGACGCTGTAACCGGGGCGCTGGCGTGGCAAGTGCCGTAAGTCCCGGCGACAGTCACTAGGAGTCCGGCCATAGTCACTAGGAGATGGCGGCTCACACTGTCGGAAGCTTGTCCAGGCCGATGTAGCTGGCGACCATCACCTTCGTCCTCCCGAAGTGGCCGCGTTGTCGGTTTTCTCCGGATGCATGGCCAGCGCGTGCCCCGAACGGGATGCCTGATCTAGCCGAAGGTGAACACGTAGGCCTGGATGTCGGGATCGAGGAAGGTGATCTCGAAGTTGCGGTTGGTGATGGGGCCAGGCTGCCGGATGAGCTGGTGGAGTCGTTGTTGGGTCACCGTTCCGTGGCCATGGTCATCAACGTCGGCCCCGTGCGCCGCACCGGGCGGCTGTCCGTCGATGAGCACGCGGAACCGCACCGGCCTGCCCGCCGCGGTGGGCCCCATCACCAGGTGCAGATCGCGGGCGTGGAAGCGGTACGCGATCCGCCCGCCGGCCTGGTTCAGGGTGACGGCCTGTTCCTCCACGGTCCAGTCCCCGGACAGGGCCCAGTGATTGAGTCTCA
>JBEKCN010000521.1:0-4139 GCA_050014855.1 Streptosporangiaceae bacterium
GGTCAGGGATAGCCATTGGCGGAAAGGGGCTTTACGTTTCAGGTGTGAGCATGATGCACCCCCCGTTGTCTGGCCCCGCAGCGGCCGCTGTCGGGCTGGCTGTGTTTGGCGTGGTCGTCACGGACATGGGCTGGCAGATCGCTCGCCACGGCGCCGTGATGGCGCATGAAGGGGCTCACGCTGTGGCGGATTCGCTGCTGGGCCGCCAAGTCGACTACATAAAACTGAACTTCAGCGCCGAGCAGTCAGGCGTCACCAAGGCAAAAAACGTAGGCGGGTGGTCGGCGAGGGTCATCGCCGCTTTCGCTGGCTACATCGGGCCCAGTTCGTTCGGTCTGGGTGCGGCGAAACTCATCCAGCTGGGGTACGCCACGGCAGTGCTATGGGTGACCCTTTTCCTACTTGGGATTCTCCTGCTCCTGCTCCGCTGGTCTTTCGGCGTGCTCACAATCACCCTGGCCGGCGGATTGGTGTATGCCGTCGGCCGCTACACGCCGGCGTCGGCTCAGATCGTCGCCGCCTACGCGATCTCCTGGCTCCTCTTGCTGTCCGGAGTTCGCGGCATCCTCGTCCGGGGCACGGAATCAAGCGACGGAGGAGTTCTCCGCCAGCTCACCCTCATTCCGCGCTTCATCTGGTTCTTGCTCTGGCTGGCGTCTACACTCGCGGCGGTCGCGATCGGCGGCAGATGGCTGGTCATGCGAGCCTGAAGCGAGGTCTACAGTCCGACCGGCCCTGATAGATGTCACGCCGCTGTCCCTGGCTACCGTAGATGTGCTTGGCAAGGCGCGATTGACGACGCAACAAGCCGCGGCAATCACGACCTTGACGGCGGCATGACAGTGCACATGAGCGCCAAGGCAGCGGGCGGACGCCGCCCGCTATCGCGGGGCTGCTGCTACTTCCCTGATCAATGCCCAGCGCAGTCGCTTGCGTTCGTTGCGCTCGACACGGTCACGCCTTGGCTCTTTACCCTGCAAGGAGGCCCAGGAACTGGCCCAGCAGCACTCCGAGCGAGGCATTCGCCAGCTGTACTGGCGTCTCAAGGCCGCTCCGGCAGGACCGGAATCGCCGCGCCATGAGGCATAGATGGTCGGCTACCTCCTCGCAACGAGAGCCGCGCAGCTGTTCCCCAAGTAAGCAGGCGTCTGTTCGACTCGCGGCATGAGCGGGCATTGCCGGTATCAGGCAGGCATGTATATTTCATGCAGCCGGATGCGCCCGTCACTCTGGCGAAGCCATGGTGTGCGGCATCCTCTGGACGCGCTGATACCGCGTGCAAGCTGATTCCGTTTATATGTGTGGCTCCGTTGAGTTTGCCGTGGGCATACTGGTGTTAGGCATCGCCGGTCGGGGTGGCGGCAGGCGGCAACATTCTTTCCGCTGGGCAGCTGAGTCGCCTTTCGGCCTTGCGTCCAGGGCGGCGTGGCGCGATGCCATGGGCGGGTCGGCCTGGTTGGGGGGGTCATGAATTCGTGGTTCGTGTGGATAGCGTTCGCGCTGGTAGCCGTCGTGTTGGGCCTGATAGGTTGCTTTTTCAGCCTTCGCGTGCTCCGGGTGGCCGCGGCTATTGCCGCCTTGGCCACGGCGGTGTACCTCACCCGGTATGGCTTGACTTATTCGGCGAATGCGCCCGGCAGTCTTTCCGACGCGTTCACCCGGGGCGCCGACGTGCTCATCCGTGCCCTTTTCCACCTTCCGCCGGTGCCACCGGGACCTCACCTTCCCGGGCTTGGGCAGATCGGTTGGCTCATCATTGTCGTCCTGCTGGTGATCGGCTACCGGCAACTTGAGGCTTTGTCGCAGCGTTGCCATGCTCGTTGCCTGGACACGTCGGAGCTTATCCGCGCCCAGCAGACCGACCCGTCCGGCGACGGCAAGGGTGCCCTGACAGATGTGCAGCGCCATGCCCAGCAGACCGACCCGTCCGCCGACGGCAAGGGTGCCCTGACAGATGTGCAGCGCCATGACCGGCTCGCCGCGGAGCTCAAGTTCTGGCTTCCTGCGGTGGAAGTGCGCGCGCCGGCCATCTTGCCCGGCGGCAGCAGGTCCAGCGCACTGGCGTCCATTGCCGAGGCCAGCGGGGTCAACGGCAGCGGCCTGGCCGGGGCGATCATCCGTTTCTTCGGGATGCTGTGGCCGAGCCCGCGCCGGGTCCGGGTCCGGGTCTGGGTGGAAGGCGCCGCCGTTCCGGCAAAGATCGACGCCCTCACGAGGGTCGCGATCTGCCTTGACGACCCGGGAACCGGGGCGAGCATCGGTACCAAGACCTTGGCCGCGGGCAGTCTCGACGACGCCGCTTGTGTGGCAGCAGGCTACGTCGCCCGGCGTATCTTCGCCGGAGACCCCACGGCACCGCCTTGGTGCATCGGCGTGGCCGACGGCGGTGATCTGGCGGCCATGCTGCTCGCCCGGCACGTGCGCGCCTATCCAGAAACCGAGGAAGAGGTCAACACGACCCGGTATACGAAGATCGGAATCCTGGAAAAGGTTGCGTTCAGCAGCCAGTGCGCTGGCGTGGCCCGGTACGAACTGGCGCATCTCTATGACCTCACTGGCGATCATGTTAAAGCTCTCGCACTGCACGCGAATAACCGGGAGCAGTACCCGCGCTTCTACCGCGGACGCTACCGGCTCGCCATGTCGCTTGAGATGATCGCGAGTTCGGATCCTGGAACGAGAATGAGTGAGGAAGAACGGGCTACGTTCAAGGCTTTACTAAGAATCCTGGACCGGTGGCATGGGACACCGGCTGATAAAAGCGAAAAGCACCGCATCGAGGACGGCAACTTTGTACTCTCAGCCCCGCTGAGATCCTATTTGCTGGAGGCCGCACAGACTGAACTGCAGGAGATCGGGCAATATCTGACGCTGAGGGATGTCATCTGGCAGTCGTTCTGGCACCGTAACGAGCGCGGGGTACTCAAGCCGTACTGGCGGCTGCGGCATCGGCAGAGTTTTCACGACGGCGTTTGCCTCGCCCAGCTGCTCGTGGCCGTGCGCCAGACTTTGAACGACAAGAAAGCTGACCTGCCGCCTCACCCCCAAAAGGTCCTGCGGATCGCGACCGCCATCGCGGATGACAGCTCTTATATCGCGAACCTCTTGGGCATCCAGTACAAGCCGGGCACCGGACTAGCGGGATGATGTTAGGCGGATCTGGCTCTGGCCCACGGCCGCGGCGGCCTCGGACGAATCCGCGCAAAACGTACCGTCGCGGCATTAGAAACGAGCATCCGCCGAGACCGCACCGTGAAGTCCAGGTAGTGGGACTCCACAAGTCCTCGCCTCGGAGCTTCGTCAGGCATGCGGAGTGACGGCACAATAGTGACGGCATAATCATGCAGCCACGCAACGCACACTATTCGGCATGACCGAGCCGACCGACGTGTGGGGCGCGATGATCCGCGGCAGCAGCGGGTGCGGCCTCCCGCCGATCCTCTTCAGTACCTCTTGCGGCAGGTCAGCGGCATGATCGCCGGCCTCGCGGAAGTTCCTGGCCCCGGCCAGCGCGCACGTGACGGCGACCGCGAGGATGAAGACGAGCCGGAAGCGGCGCCCGCGGCGCTTGCGGGGGTCCGGGACCAGGGCGAGGACGTCCAGCAGCCCGGGAACCTTCCGGTCCGCGTTTTCATCGGTGCTGGTCATGGCGGTGTCGCGAGCATGCGGAACTGGCACGGCGGCCTTTCGTGACGACTGGACCTGGACTCGGCACCCGAGACCGGACTGGACGGGAGGCCGTTCCCGCGAATCACGGCCGGCAGCGGTTCCCCGCCAGCCGCACAGCCACGCAGCGGCGGCCGCAACTGTCTGCGCGGCCAGCGCGTCCCAGAGCGCGACCGGCCCGGCTGGCTGTGCGCGGGTCCGTTCCGATCGCGGGTATCTATGCCGGACAGGGCGTTCGGGGAGCCGGGTAAGTGCGGGTCCCGGATTATCCGCCAGCGGGCCGGCTGCTAGCTGAAGGCGTCGCGGTGCTGCTCGCACCATTGCCGGAAGGTGCGCGGCGGCTGCCCGGTGACGTGCTGCACGGTGTCGGTGGTGTAGGCGAAACGGCCGACCCGAATCAGCCGGTAGGTCTCCAGGAGGCCGTCGGTGACGTAGTCGGGAAGGCCGGCCTGGCGCATCTGCTGGCGGGCGGC
>JBEKCN010000522.1:0-4138 GCA_050014855.1 Streptosporangiaceae bacterium
ATCGCCCCCGCGGCCACCGGAGTCAGCGCCCGCCCGCCACCCGTTGCGCTGACCGGGCAGGCACAGTCCTCGCAGCTGTGCACCATCAAGGCCGCAGCGTCCGGCAAGTCAAACGCAGACAGCACTAGGGGACGGTCCGCCAACCCATCTGATGACATCTTCCACGCCTCTCTGGACAGCGGAACAGACGATTTAATTTGGCAAACACCTTATAAGCAAGCGTGCCTTGTCGGCTGACAATCGAGCTAGTGCAGTCCCGCGATCCCGGCCAGCAGCAGATCAGAGCCACCGAGCGGCTTGCTCCATTCTTGGCTGAGCTCCTGCAGCCACTGACGGCGAATATCGGGCGGCAGGTCCTGGAGCAGCCCGCGGAACGCCTCGAATTGCCGCGTAATAGCCGCCGCACCAGAAGAACCCATTTGCCCCCTGGCGATGAGGGCGAAGCCGCGCGTATAGAGATCGAGGGCCTCGTCAAGGTGCTGCACGTCGTTATCAGCCTCCCAGGCACGCACCCGCAGGTTGCCTTGGATGACAAGCCACCGGCCACTCAGGTCAGGGTACTGGTACTCGGCGTCGGCTTGCCCGACCTCACTTGCGAGGTCGGCGATTGCGTCGCGATAGGCCGGATTGCCGCTTTCCTGCCAAGCCGAATAACTCAATTCCGCGTATTCGATCAGATTGGCGAACCAGAACCAGCCATCGGATATCTCCTTGGCCGCGTCAATTCCCAGTCGCAGATACTCGAGCCCGCGATCGCGGTCTTCCTCGGCAAAAATTCGGCCCGCCCGATTCAAAGCGGATGCGTAGCCTCGGTCGAAGTCATGGCAGATATCCAGCGCCAGGGTGATAAGCCGTTGCGCCTGCGCTCGCTGATAAGGCTCCTCGGTGAGGACGACGCCGGCCCGGGTCGCCTGAAACAGGCAGATGGCTTGTTCTTGGTAGATAATGCCCAGCCAGGGCCAGTTTAGCTGTTCCTGAAAGATCTCCTCGGCGCGCTCGTACGCGCGCCAGGCCAGCTTGAATTCCCGCTCGTACCGATAGACCTCACCGCGGACGCTCTGCGATATGGCCTCGCCCTGCCGGTTCCCCAGCCAGCGCCGCACCCTGATCGCGCTCTGGACGAGACTCGCGCCAGCGCGGTAGAAACCCTGGAGCCCTTTCACGTAGGCCCAATTAGTCTGTATCGACGCCAGCTCGTCGAGTACCTCGTCAGGAGCGCCCGCGGCCTGATAGTCAGCAACCGCGCTCAGCGCCTCCCGGTAAGCGCTGTCCGCGTCGCCCCACATTCCCTGGTGCCGGTAGAAGAAGCCGAGCTCGTTCTGAGCCTCCGCGACGTACTTGTAGCCTTCCGGCGGTCGCTGTTCACTTGCCTGCGCCAGTGCCCGCTCAAAGTGCGTCAGGCCATCGCTCGCCTGGCCGGAGATACGCATGCAGGCATTGCCCAGCAGGATAGACAGCTGGTGGCTATGGGCGAACTCCATATCCGTGTCGGGCAGGCTCTCCAGCAGTTCCTTAGCCGCGGCCGACAGCTCGCGGTTGATGAGGTAATCGGCGGTGCTCAGGCCGATCTCGCGGTACAGCTGAGGCCGGGCAGCAAGCCACCGGTGAAAGTCCGCTACTACGTCACCGATGACGTCTCCGAGCGGATAGCGGAACTTGCCGGGCAGCAGGCGCTGCATCTCCAACGTCAACAGGTCCGCGAACTGAACATCGCGGTCCCGCTTCGCCTGTTCCAGCCAGTCGAGGTACTGCTCGCATCCTGCTTCAAAGTTGCACAGCAGCTGATAGATCAGGGCGGCCGCCTTGAGCTGGTCCAGGTCACGCTTGCGTACTTCGAGCGCCGCCGTCCGGGCGACAAAATCGCCCAGGGCGGCCGCCGAACGCCGCGCCTCGTCGTCCTGGCCTGTGACTTGGTCAAGGTCTCGCAGCTGCCGGTCCAGCTCGGCCTGTTCGGCCGCCAGTTCCTGTTCTGAGGCGCGTGTAGCGCGCGCGTAGATGGCCGCCGCTCGCTCCCATAGTTCCTGACGCCAGCGGAGGTCCTGGTCATGAACCGGGATGATGCGCCGGCCGAGTTCTTCGGCGACGGCATCGTGCAGCGTCACGTACCGGCTGTTGGCCCGCGGGCGGATCCACGGCGTGCGCAGCAACCGCTGCCATGCCTCCTGCCAGCTGTCCACGTCAGAGGGCAGCCGCTTGTCCGCCATCAGCTCCTGCCAGATCTCCTGATTAGCGCTCTCCCGCGCTACCGCAAGCCGCTTGATCGCCTCGTGCCAGAAGTCGACTCCCCGGTACGGCGCGACCAGCCGCCGCTTGAACGCCTCGTGGAGCAACTGCCCCTGCGGCGGCGGTTCGCCGTCGAAGGGCAGCGTCGCCTGGACGTCCGCCAGCGGAACATTCGCCTCTTCCGGCATCCCGATCTCATTGAGATAGGAAACCGTAAAGGCCAGCCACAGCGGTTGCCCGTGGGCAAGTAGGGCGAGCTTTGTTCGCTCCTCGTCGCTGATGCCGCGGTGCACGCTGCTGCCGCTGAGGTACGCGAACGAGGCCTCCTGGGAGAATCTACCCAGCCGGACCGAGGTGACCGGCATCCCCAGATGGGGGTCTTCCAGCTCGTTCCTAATAGGATCGGACGCGCCATCCTCGTCTGGCTGCGGACGTCCGGACAGGATGAAAAGGGTGGCAGGCAAGGTTTTCATCCATTGGGTCATCGTGAGCAGCAGGTACATGCCGCGGATGGCCTCGACCGTGTCCAGGGTGACGACTACCGTCTTGCCGGTCGATTTCACGAATTCCGAATAGCAGTCTTGGAATATTCGCTTGACTCGGCCGAGTCGGCTGATAACTTCGGCGCCGGGCCGCGGCTGGGCATAGGCGGAAGGACGGGAAAGATATCCGAAGTACGGGCCGAAGAATCGCTGTGCCGGGTCTAGCTGGAGCGCAACGTATTGTTCCAGGTTGGACAGCAGCCAGTACTCCGGGTTATCGACGTCGACGGCATTCAGCCAGACCGTCTGCCCAGCCGGGGTGTGCGAGCGCGCGAGTTCCCGCACAAGAGTGGTCTTTCCGCTGCCGCCCGGGCCGTACAGCAGCACCGCGCGGCTGCGGCCATCCGCGTTGACCTGCTCGGCCTCCTGCAGGATGAGCCGCTCTTCGTCCCGGGGGATATAGCCGGGAAACAGGGCATCTTCGTTCACGCTAATACCCCGATGCCGATCCGACGATCGCAACGAGCCAGTCGAACAGCCCGTTCACGCTGCTCGTGGCCTGCTGCAACTCGCCGTCGTCGCGCATGCGACGCACCGCGTACCGGCGCAACTCAGCTGCCGTGAACGACTCCGAGTGCGCCAGCTGCCCGGCCAGCTTGCGTGCAGACTCGGCCAGGCTGCTCTCCATCTCCGCCGGCTCGCTGAGGCTGAGCATGACCGCCTGGTGCCACAACGCCTCAACGAGACCGATGACCTGTTCTCTGCCTGACTGTCGGCCGGACCAGATCCGGACGAAGTCCATGGCATCACGGTGTGCCGCCACTCGCTGCTCAGCGGATTTGAAGTAGTAGCGATAGAGGAGCCTCCGGACGGACGGATGCAGTTCCTGCCAGGGCTCGTTAAGCGGCTCCTCAAGCAGCGCCGTATCGCTAATGGCTTGCAGCAGGTCCTGCGCGGTCCAGCCCGCTTGCTGCACCGCGTCGGCAAATCCCGGATCGGATCCCAGGCAGTAAGTCAGATGGGACAGGGTGAAGAACCGGTAGGGCGCGAGCACCCGGAAAGCGTGTTCCAGGGCCAGGCGGGGCTGGCCGGACCCGCCCGATGGCAGCGAGCCGGGGTTTGCGTTCTGGTCAAAGAGGCTGTGCGGCGAGAGCAGGTCCGCCATGATGTAGGGGCGGGCGAGTTCCTCGAATAGCTCCTGGCTGTCAAGGCGTTCCATCTCCAGCCAATCTTCGTCCTTTATCCAATGCAAGCATCGGGTCAGCAAGCCTGGCAATCCCTCGCTCAGCTTGTACACGGATGCCGCGTACCTGGCGAGCGTCTCAGGTCCGTCTTGGCGGCGGCAGTCAACGGCGAACTCTCTCAGCGCCTGACCCACGATCTCTACCGTGAAGCCGGTCAGGGACAGGTCACTGATGCGCGGGGCGGGCCAG
>JBEKCN010000523.1:0-4131 GCA_050014855.1 Streptosporangiaceae bacterium
CAAGGCGGCCGTCAGCTACGCCTGGAAGTACGGGGGGGAAACCGCGGCGCTGCACCCCGGCGACGTGCTCACGGCCCAGGACCTGCTGGAGGCGCTGCTGCTCGCATCGGGGGCAGACGCCGCGTACACCCTGGCGAACGCCTACGGTCCCGGCCTGCCCGCCTTTGTCGCGCGGATGAACGCCACCGCGGCCCGGATGGGTATGACGCACACCCATTTCACCTCACCGGACGGCCTGCCCTACCCCACCGAGACCTCGACCTACTCCACACCCGCCGACCTGCTCACGCTGGGCCTGGCGGCGATGCGCTACCCGGCCTTCCGGTCGGTCGTGGACCAGGAGTTCTACCACCTGCCGAAGGGCCGCGGACACCACCAGTACTGGTGGGACAACACCGACGAGCTGATCGGCTCGTACCCGGGCGCCGCCGGGATCAAGGACGGGTACACCGACGACGCCGGGCACTGCCTGCTATTCGAGGCGACCAGGAACGGCCGGACGCTGATCGGTGTCGTGCAGGACAGCCCCGCCACCGGAACGGCGGCCGGCGCGCAGGACGCCGGGCGGATGCTGAACTGGGGCTTCGGGCTCCGTCCCACCGGCTGAACGGTCAATCCGTCCCGGGTAGCGGCTGCGGCGTGCAGGTCAGGCCCGGTCAGCCTTCCGGGTCCTGCTTCGCTGCTGCCTCTTCGTCGCGCGGGGTATCGATGACGGGGACCGGGTCCAGGCCGATCCGCTCGGCGATGCGGGTCAGCAAGACGTCTTGGGCGGCGAGGTGGCCTTGTACGTGCGCCACCTCGTGCAGGGTTGCGCTGGCGTCGTGGAATGTCGCTTCCGCGCGCTTGTCCGCCGCGGCGGCCTGCACGTTCTGCCCGACCATGATGACCGACAGCAGCACCAGCTGCAGGAACGTCTGCGCTACCCAGGAGACAATCGCCGGCGTGCCGGACCGGATCGCATTCGGGAGGCTGAGCAGGTCGAACAGGGCGAACGCATAGGCGCACCACATGCTGCCGACCACCCCGGTGACCAGAATCGCGACCTTGGTGTTGAACCGGTTGACTGCCGTCCCCCGGGGCAGCAGATCAGCTACCTTGACCGGGCGTTCAGCGAGCCGTGCGGCGATGCGCGGGTGGCGTATGTGCTGGTAAATGGCCATAAGCTGACCTTTCATCGATCGGCAGGTCGCTTCTGCAAGACGGCAGAATCCCCGCCAGGGTATTGGCCGTCAGCCCGCATGGGCCGCCTCTGTTCTGCGCGCCGTGCTGATGCACGTTAGCTGCTCAGCTGCTCAGCGGCGACCCGCGCTCCCGAGAAAATCACGCGCAAGCGCTGCTCCGGCCTTCCTGACCGTGCGCCACCCGGCGCTGACATGTATCAGGCGCGAACAAAATGTCTCTGTCTAGGTAAAGACGCGGTGAACGGCATCTGACGGGGGCGGCGCAGTCGCGAGACGATATGGCGCGCTGCTCGATGCCGTCGCTCTGCCGCCTGGCACGAGGGAAGGCTCCGATGAACGGGAAATATGCCGGGTACGTCGCGGGTGAGGACCCGCTGCACGGTTTCCTCAGCAGGATCATGCGCCATCGGCTGGAGGTGCGCGAACCGCGGCTAGCGTTCCGCGTATTCCGGCTATGCGGGAGCAACGAAGTCTACGGATACGAGGAGGAATCCAGCGGCACCAAGGTCATCTGCAAGTTCTACGGCACAAGGTTCCGGACGGATCTGGACAAAGCAGCCTGGATGGCCCGCCAGGAGTATGACTGCCTCAAGATGCTGCGCCGGTACAACCTGATCGGATCGCCGCACCACGTGATCCGCCCGCTGGGACTCAGCCGCGACATCAACGGCGTGCTGGCCGTCGAATACTATTCCGGCGAGGAATTTAGCCACGCGATTGTGCGCGCTTCGCAGCACCGGGACGATGCGCACCTGTACTGGCGGCTGAAGGCGCTGGCGTACTTCCTCGCCACCCTGCACAACCGGACAGCCAACGGGGCAACGGTGGACTTCGATCCCGAGTGCCGGTACTTCGACACGATCGTCGGCAGGCTCAGGAAGGTCCGCCGTATCGGGCAGCGGGACATCGGCGAGCTCTCCAGGCTGCGCGACCGCTGGCGGGAGTGCCCGCAGATGTGGGAGGACCGGCAGGTCTGGCTGCACGGCGATGCGACCCCGGCGAACTTCCTGTTCGGCCACAGCATGGACGTCGCGGCGATCGACCTGGAACGCATGAAGCGCGGCGACCGGATGTTCGACGTCGGGCGGGTCGCCGGCGAACTCCGGCACGCGTTTATGCGTGACTCCGGCGACGGGCATCGCGCCGAGCCGTTCATCGAGCACTTCCTCCGGGAGTACAGCTCTCATTTCCCCGAACGCGAGCAGACGTTCGAGTCGATCACCGCTCGTGCTCCGTATTACATGGCGCTGAATCTGCTGCGGATCGCGCGCAACGATTATATCGGCCAGGACTACGGCGGCAGGCTCGTGACGCAGGCGAAGAGACTGCTGCAAGCCGCCTGAACACCCAGATCCCGGCCGTGCGGTCGCCGGTGCCCGGCCTGGGCCGGCCATGGCCTGGCCCGGGCACCCAGATCCCGGCCGTGCGGTCGCCGGTGCCCGGCCTGGACCGGCCATGGCCTGGCCCGGCCCGGCCGGATGCGGCCTGCGCATCTTCGCCAGGTCTCGCGGACGGACGCGGACTCGGCCTGCGGGCCCGCCGGCGTGCGCCAGGGAACCTGCCCGCACCAGAGGATGCGGCTGCGCCCGAAAGGGCTAAGTCACCCCAGGCGCGCTCCGGGACCACCCCAAGGCCGGGTCCACAACCAGGAGACCCGCCACCCGGACGGGCCCACGGCAGCCACCAGGCACGAAGACCGGAAGGCCCCGACAGGCCACGGCAGGCGACCAGGCGGCCCAAGACCGTTCGGGGCCACCCACCACGCAGGGCCCGCTCCTGCTAGGTGACTAGGAACGGTACTGTCGCAAAGCATGGACGTCCGAGCGGTCGCCTTCGACGTGAACGGCACCCTGATCAGGATCCTGGCCGGTGACGACGAGGAGCGGATCTTCCGCGCCGCAGTGCACTTCCTCACCTACCAGGGCATCGACCTGCACCGGCACGAACTTCGTGATGCCTATTTCCAGCTCATGAAGGAACAGCTGCGGGCCAGCCCGGAGAAGTACCCCGAATTCGACGCCGCCGGTATCTGGCGCAGCATCATCGAGGGTCACGCGACGGATTTCACCCGCGCCCTGCCAGCTGGGAAGCTCCAGCAGATGCCGTTGCTCCTGGCCGAGATGGCCCGCGGCATCTCGCGTCGGCGGCTCGGCCTTTACCCGTACGTCCGTGAGGTGCTCGACGTCCTGCGCGAGCACTATCCGCTCGCGATCGTCACCGACGCGCAGAGCAGCTATGCGCGCGGTGAGCTGCACAAGGTCGGCCTGCTCGGCTACTTCGACCCGATCATCGTTTCCGGCGACCACGGATACCGCAAGCCCGACGGGCGGCTGTTCCGGTACGCGCTCGACGGGATGGGAGTGGCGGCCGGGAACGCGCTGTACGTCGGCAACGACATGTACCGCGACATCTACGGAGCGCGGGAGGCCGGCCTGACGACCGTGATGTTCAATTCGGATCAAGGAAAAAAGGCGTACCAGGATTGCGTGCCCGACCACACCATCACGGACTTCCGCGACCTGCTGCAGATCCTCGGCCTGCCCTGGCCCTGAACCGCTACCACGGGCCAGCTACCGCATGCGGTTCATCGTCAGGGCGGTGACGGGGACCGCGTGTCGCGGCGGAGAGGATGATCGGCGGGAACCTCGACGAGGACGATGCGGATGCCGTCGGGGTCCTCGATCCACATTTCGGTCAGTCCCCAGGGTTCCGCTGCGGGCGGTCGGAGGATACGAGCTCCTGCCGCAGCCAGCCGGTCGTGCTCGGCGTGAACATCGCGTACCTGGAGCCAGATCATCATCGAGCGCCCGGGAGGGCCGGCCGCGTGGCCGGAGACCTCGAGCAATCCCGGGCCGAGGAAAAACACCAGCCCGGGATCTGCGGGGGGACCGAACTCCCGGTAGACCGCCAGGCCCAGTACGTCGCGATAGAAACGATGGCTGCGGCCCAC
>JBEKCN010000524.1:0-4118 GCA_050014855.1 Streptosporangiaceae bacterium
AAAGGACGACTCCATATCGACCTGCACCGCGGGTTCGAGGGGGCGTCCACCGGCAGGTGGGACGGCACCAGCGATACGGTGAGCGGCGCGTCTTTGAGTGGCCCTCGGCGGTGGCCACCGCATGGCCGCCGCCGGGACTCCTGTCACCTGGTCCGCGAGCACGTCCGCCGCGCGCTCCGTGGCGTCACCGGGCCGGGTCGTGGGGAGCCAGCTCACGTTCTTCGGAAGTGGCCGCTCGGCCTGCGGGCCGGAGAAGCGTGGTAGCCGACCTGTATGCATGAACGCAGACATCGTTCCCCCTGCGATCCGTCGTCCTGGGCGCCGTGCTCGTGAGAAGGCAGACCAACCCACCGTATCGGTGGGCCGTCACCCGGGCGTCACGCCCCGCTTAACCCGGCCAACCGCTACGTGCCTCAAACCGGGACAAAATACACGGGCAGCCCAGGGCGAAGCCCCGGTGGTCATTCAGCCCAGCGCGAGATCGGGGGATCGGGAGATGCGGGCTTTTCCGGCGAGGCTGCTGTCCGGGCAGAGGTACCGGACGGCGGCAACGTGATTTCTGCGTAAGCTTCAACCTACGTCCGATAGGGTCTCCGGTCTGTAGGCGGCTATTGCAATCTCGCAGGCAGGACTATAAAGTAAAAATGCCTAAGGTAGGGTAGCGTTGGGGTTCGAATCCCTACACCTTCATGCGCTAACGTGAGGGCGCCGCAAGGCGCCCTCACCTTTTTCTTAGAATCGCGTGAACGAGGTTCTTTTACCGGATCGGAAGTGCGGGAGTAACTCGTCGGCGGTCTTGGCTCAGGTGAAGGGATGGCAGCGGTCGTCCCAGCCGTCGATGAAGTTCTCGATCGCGTTGATGAGATCCTTGACCGGGGTGAAGCTGCCGCGGCGGATGGCCTGGCGGGTGATGATCAAAAAGAAGATTATCTTGAGGCTGGCGGTCTGTGGTCGCGCTAACCCGAGCGGACGCGTCGGGGACGGTGACCTGGACGCGTCCGCGGCAAGCGGCAAGGTCTCTGGGCCCAGCATGTACCGGCACCGTAATCCCGCGCCGCAGATGGAAGGGCCGCGCCGCAAGCTTTCTCCCCACCCGGCCGAATTGTGTGCTCCGGTGGCGACTGCCTCGTCAGGGCGATAATCCACGCCCGGGCTTCACCGCCTATCTCGCGGGGCCGCCCCGTTGACATCCGGCTCTCCAGCGCCGCCAGTCCCTCCCTCGTTTATAACGGCGGATCCACTTGCCGATAGTGACCACCGAGGTATCCATCATGGCCGCGATTTCCGCGCGCGGAACTCCCTCATCCCATCCCACAAAAGGACGATCCGTGCCCGGGATGCCACTGACCCATCATATCCACCCGACGGTATCTTCGCCGCAAGCTCCGCCCGCTCCTCTACGGTAAGTGCCACGGCATTCATTATGCCACAATCGATCCGGAATAAGGAGAATTCAATTAAGCTATACGAGAGGTTCAAACACCCCCGAACTCACGGCGTGTCGCACCGGCCACCCGGCCTTAGCCGCCCAAGACCCGTGGAAAGGCAAGAAACACGTTGTTAATCTGCAGGCACGAGTAAGCATCGATGTAGGGACCCGGCGTAGCCGCCGGGTTAGGGTCCGGCGGGTTCTGAGGGGAGGGCGTCGGGAGCACCGTCTTCCAGAAGGGGCCGATCGGTGGGGTCGCGCTCGCGCCCTCGATCGCGTTATCGGCCACTAGCCACTGACTGCCGGCACGGATACTCAGCAGGTACGCATCCCCGTCCGCGAAGACTGGTGCCCTCTCACCGGGACCGTTTCCGGTGAGAGGGACCCCGCGGATTCCCATCGCAAAGCCGGTCATGTGGTTGCGCCGGATCACGGCCTTCAAGCCGAGATAGCCGACAACCCGGATCGCATCGGCCGGCGGGGCCGTCGTGATGCCAACGGGGGTCAACGTCAGGCGGTTGTCATCAATCTCCAGGCTGTTGGCGCTGCCCACGAAGATGCCGAAGCGGGCGTTCTTCACCGCCAGGTCATTCGAACTGCACTCAATGGTGTTGCCGATGATGCCGATAGTGCCCATGTGGTCGGGAGTCCGCTGCTTGGCCGTCTTCTCCGCGGCCGAAGCCCGGTGGCTGACCCCTACGGAGATTCCCATGAGGACGCCAGAGAGAGTGTTGTCTGCGATCCGCAGGTCGCTGATCGCCTGGCCTCCGACAACGATGCCGCGGCCGGCCAGTGGGATGTGCTCGTTCAGGATGTGCAGCACCCCGCCGAAGCCGGACAGTCCGGTGCGCGCGGCCGGGTTCGTGAGTATGGTGTTGGCCGCCGTCTTCAGGTAACGGAGCGCGTCGGTTTGGGTGGCGAATGTCTTCGGGGCGTTCGCATCGAGGTACGTCTGCCAGGTTGTCTCAAGGCCTTTGGTGGCCACGAACGTCAGGGTCTGATTGCCAACGTTAACCGTCAGGCCGCCCTTGGCCAGCGACGTGACCGGAACGGCTTGGCTCTCTTGCTTTCCCTGCTCCGCTAGGGCGGCTGGCGTTGAAGTGCCTGCCCCGGCCGGCTGGGACTCGGAGGGTTTCGGGGCTGAAGGTACGGCGGGGATGATCGTGGTCGCAGCTTCCTCCGGGCTTGGTGCTGGCGCTTCCGACGGCGCCGCCGGGGCGGGGTGTGCCGCCGGGGCGGGCCGCGCCGCCGCGGCCGACGGTGCCGCCGCGGTCAGCTGCGCCTGGGAGATCAGGTAGCTTCGGGCGATGGCCCGGTACACGGGGTCCGTGAGACGGGCATCGAGCGTGGTGCGGGGGACGTCCGGGTCGACGAGGATCTCGTTGTCCTCGACGCTGGCCCGTTCCTGGTGGGTGAGCTGGATGCCCACCTGCATTTCCCCCACGTGCAGCAGGCATCCCCGGATCCGGGCAGAGCCGGCCCCTGTCGTGACGTTGCCGGAGGTGCCGTTTGGCTGCGTGACGTCGCTCGCGACGCTGACGCAGGCGGCGGCGCGGGTGGAGATTGCGCTTCCGCATCGCAGCCAGACGTTCTCGACGGTGACCTCACCGCAATTCGAGAAGGCCAGCGTGCCGTTGATGTGGTTACGGCCCGCGCTGCCCGGGGCGCTGGTCACGAGGGAAGTCTCACCGTAAAGGTCCCGCACGGCGACGCTGAGGCAGCCAGCGAACTTGAGCACGGATTCGGGACTGCTGAAGCCGGGAGCGGCGATCAGCCGGGTTCCCCAGCCAGCCCCGTTGATCCGGATGTGGCCGGCGTTTGAGACAACCAGCGGGTTGCTCACCGGGAAGTTTCCGACCGGGAAGCAGATCTCGGCGTCGAGCCGGGCGGCTTGCCCGCTGATGACCGGGGCGTTCCCGAAGTAGGTGAGGATCGGCTGCTCCCAGCCCGGCCCCGGCTGTACGACGAAGGTGCAGGGGCTGAGAGACTGCGCCGGCATCAGATCCGTGAGCGGCAGGAACGGCAGGCGGCAGTCAGTTGGCGCAGCGGCCGTCCCGAGGCCCCCGAACGTTCCCGGCGCCGTGAACTCAACCAGCCCAAGCTGTGCGTAGTGATGGCGGATCCCGGCGGGCGGCTGGGGAACCGCGTTCGACGACGTGTCCACCGGCCATTCCACGTAACCCTGCTGGATGCTGGTCGCCGTGCGTGCGGGGATCAGCCAGTAGTCGCCTGCCTGGTACGTGCCGGCCGAGAACTGCACCTGTACCCCGCCTTCCAGCAGGATCGCGGCATTGGTGGCGACCGTTATGCCCTGGCTACCGCCGGCGCTCCCCTGATCCCAGCGCCGCAGCTTGGGATGCAGGGTCAGGTCGATCGTCGGCACCGTGGACCCGACGGTGATCGTGACGGTGTGACCGTCCGCAGGCGTGGCAGCTACCTGGTATAGCGTGCCGTGGCCGAGGGTTAGCTCGGAGTTGTCGTCTATCAGCTCCACCCAGTCCTCGGCCTGCAGGCCGAGGCTGGGGTCATCGCTCAGGCTCGTGACCGAGACGCTGAACCCGGTGCCGGACGCTCCCCCGCTGCTGGCCGGAAGCCCCGAGATCAGGGCGACCACCGAGCCGTTCTCCCTGGACCACTTGAAGGTCGCCGTGCCGTCCGGTCCCGGTTCGTGGATCTCCACCCGGTACAG
>JBEKCN010000525.1:0-4117 GCA_050014855.1 Streptosporangiaceae bacterium
ATCAGGCACGGCGTCTCAATCTGCTTGGCGCGCTGGGTCAGTGTCCACGTGCCAACGACGCGCTCGCGTCGCCCGGCCTGACGCACGGTGTATCAGAACGACAGCGGCCGCCTCCGACCAGATGGAGATCTGACGACGACAGCGCCGCTGCACCTGACGGTAGCGGGGCATCCGGGAGAACGCATGAGTGAGACGAATGAAGCCGCCCAGACAGCGCGCACCAAGGACGAGTTCTTTTCCGCCGACATGCACATGTTCCACGTCACGGGCTTCCCGCAGCAGCCCGGTGTGCTGACCAGCAAGGCAGAAGCGCCGCACGACGCTCGGCTGGATGTGTGCCGTACCGACCCGGCCAGCAACCAGCACATTAGCGGCCCGGACGCCGAAGGCCCAGCGTTCCGCACCCAGAGCTTCTCGCTCATCAACAGCGGCAACCGGACCCTGCACGCCCCGAAGAGATCATGGAAGATAGACCTCGGGCACGGCGCCAACCGCATCGCCGGGATGACGTGCGTCAACCTCAAGTCGATGTACAACGATCCGTCGCAGATGCGGGAGGCGCTGGCCTGGGGTCTCTTCCGGCACGCGGGCGTGCCCGCGGCGCGGCACACCTACGCGAAGCTCGCGTTCGACGCGACGTACTACGGCCTGTTCTCCGTTATCGAGCAAGTGGATAAGAGGTTCCTGAAGGATCACTTCGGCGACAACGACCGCGGCAACCTGTACAAGGCGTATTGCGGGGACGTCGGATGCGCCACCCTGGAGCACCGCACCGGTCCCGACGGCGATGACAGCGGCCGGCAGTACTACCGGGCCGCCGACGACGACCGCACCTACCGGCTCAAGACCAACGAGGACGACCGCGACGCCAGCAGCTACGACGACCTGGCCCAGTTCATCAGGACGATCAACGGCACGAGGCTGGGAGGCGGAGCGGGCCGCTTCGACACCGATGCGTTCCGCGAGTCGGTCGACGGCATCATGAACGCCCGTGCCTTCCTCAGATGGGCCGCCGTCAACGTGCTGCTCGGCAGCTGGGACAACTACTACGCAACCCCGTCCAACTACTACCTCTACAACTCCGGGCGCCTGGGCGCCGAAAACGACTTCATGGGCTCGCCCTATTTCACGTTCATCCCGTGGGACTACGACAACAGCCTGGGAATCGACTACTTCGGCACGAAATGGCAGTACACCGACATCCTCGACTGGGCGAGCAACACCAAGCACTACTGGCGGGAGCACGCGACGTCACGCATACCGCTGGTGCAGAACCTGCTGCACAACCGTGACTACCGCCAGTATTACCTCGATTTCCTTGAATTCCTGCTCGATACTGAGTTCAACCCGGACGCGTTCAGCGGGCAGATCGCGGCCGACTCCAGCGACGGCCTCTGGGGCCGCATATGCCAGGCTGCCTACCTGGAGTCAGCCACGCCCTGGGGCCAGCCGTTCACCGGCCGCCAGTTCACCAACGACGAGGTCTACCTCAGCGGCTGCAAGCAGAACGAGCTCAGGCACGGTCAGGAAAAGGCCGACGGCATCGTCCATTACGTCCGGATGCGGCGCGACAGCGCACGCCAGCAGCTGGAGCAGCTGCGCAAGGAGACGCCGCGCGGCACCGACCGGGCGAGCTTCCCGGCCATGATGGAACCGCTGCCGAAGATGTGACCGGACCCAGCCAGGAGGCACGGCCGTGGCCGACACGCATACAGCGATGCAGCAGCTCGAGCTGGTGAGGGAAGCGAAGGTCTTCGACATCCTCGAGGGCTCGCTCGATCCGAGGCTGGAAGCCAGCGGCGTGCTCGCTAAGGACGGGCTGTTCTACGTCATCTTCGACAACCTGCCGCACATCGCCTGCATCGGGCCCGGCCTGGCCCGGGCGGCGGCCAGGGACAATCACATGATCATGCAGGAGAGGGGCCACCGCCGCGGCTTCGAGGACATCGCGTGTGACCCGTGGTCTGGCCGCTTCTACGTGCTCATCGAATCGCTGCGCCGCGGCCGCGCGAAGTTCATGGCCGCGGTGCAGGAATACGACGCCGACTTCCGCTATACCGGCAGCGCCTGGCTCGACTTCCCGCTTGACCGGCCCAACAAGGGCCTGGAGGGCCTGACGTGCGTGCAACGCGAGGGGCAGACCTACCTGCTCGGGCTGTGTGAGGGCAACAGGTGCAAGGGAGGCGCGGAGGGCCGTATTCCCGGAGGCGGGCGGATTCACGTGTTCCGGCGCAGCCGCCGCAACTGGGATCGCGTGGCCAAGATCCGGCTGCCGGAGACCGTGCTGTTCGAGGACTACAGC
This sequence comes from Streptosporangiaceae bacterium, assembly GCA_050014855.1. Classification (GTDB taxonomy): domain Bacteria; phylum Actinomycetota; class Actinomycetes; order Streptosporangiales; family Streptosporangiaceae; genus Bog-532. The sequence continues at coordinate 2,303 of JBEKCN010000525.1, forward strand.
GGCCTCGCCGTGACCGGCGACCGGATCGCGGTCGTATCCCAGGTAACCTCGGCGCTGTGGCTCGGGAACCTGGCGCCGGACAGCTGGCAGGTCACAGGCCCGGGCACCACCTACGCGCTCCCCACCGACGCTGACGGCAACGTCGTCTACGGGACGGCCGAGGGAGTGTCCTGGATAGCACCGGACCGGGTCGTCATGGTCTCTGACAAGGCCAAGCCGGAGCAGGACCCCAGGTGCCGGGCCAAGGACCAGTCAATCCACATCTTCCGTATTCCCGCCCCGGCTGGCCCCTGAGCCATGAGACCAGCCGGCCGCTACTCGCCCCCGGCGAGGCACTGAGATAGGAGCAGCGCATTTTCGTCCAGCACCGAGAGCCAGAAGTTCATCCGCTCGGCGTTGGTGACGTCCCGCCAGCGGGCAAACAGCCGCGAGGCGTCTGCGAGCGGCAGCCGGCCTTCCACCTGGTGGATCTCAAGCGTGAAAGACACTGCCTCCGGGCGGCACGCCCCGGTAGCTGCCGACACGATGGCCGCTAGGCCGCCTGGCCCGTACATCATGCTCAGTGACCGCCGCCCCTGATAGCTGAACGGAACCGGTAGCCGCCTCAAGAAAGTGAAATGATCCGAGAGGCCTGGGATGAGCGGATGCCCGTCGTGCAGGTGGAAATGCAGGTGCTTGCCGAACGAGCCGATCGAACGAATGACGTCGAGCACGTCCTGCACGGCGCTTCCCACCGCCTCCTGGACATCTGCGGCCAGATCAGGAAGCCGGCCAGCCGCTGGGCTAAGGCTCCCCAGGCTCAGGCCAGGATGGCTGCGCCCGAACCTGGCCGACGCCTGCCGGACGCCGAGGTGGCCGACGTCGATGCAGCAACTGACTCGTTCAGCATCGCGGAGCCGCTCCGCCACCTCGACGAACCACCCGGGCTCAAGGCCCGCGGCGTACTCGAGGAAGACGAGGGGGCCGTCCGGCCGCTCGCTGAGACGCGCATCGAGCTCGCGCAGCCCGCTAATCAGGCGGTCTGTCTGTGCCCCCATCTCATGTTTGTCATGGACGACGAGACCGGCGATGCGGCCAGCAAAGCGGTCGGCGAACTCCCCGACCACGGCGCGGCTGGGCTCGTTCAGCACATTGACGCGGCGGTTCAGGTGGACCACAGGCTTGTACGGGTGAGGGGGCACGAACCTCAGCAGATGCTCAAGCTCCGCTGGCGTGTCGGCGTATACCTCGGCGGCCACGCCCATCTGGGCGAACCGGAGCCCAGCCAGCTCGAGCAGCGCGTCGTCCCCCGCGACCCGGCGCTGGAACAGGGCACGAACCGGCCAAAGCACCTCCCGGTCCGCCGGACCCAGCTCACCAAGACCCGGACCAGATGGGCGGGCACGATCCATGATCCTCACCCCACAGTGCCGTAGCTGCTCCTATCCTCCACCCAGACGCTCCTGCCTGCTCATCAGCAGCGGCCCAGCACTCCATATCACTCGGGATCACCGCCCCGGCGAGACGCGGACAGGCCTGAGGCGCGCGACGACGGTCAAGAGCACATCCCGAACGGCGAGATCACGGCCGTTCACCGAGTTTCTGCACGAAACTGACGCCGTCACCGATGGGAATCAGAACCACTTCCACGCGAGGATCGGCGGCGATCACCTCATTGAGGGAACGGATCGCCGCGACGTCCTGGTCGTCGGCAAGATCGCCTACGACGTGGCCGCCCTGGAGCATGTTGTCCAGGAGTATCAGGCCCCCCGGCCGCAGGCGGGCCAGCACCTCTTCGTAGTACTGGGCATAGCCGGTCTTGTCGGCATCGATGAA
>JBEKCN010000526.1:0-4114 GCA_050014855.1 Streptosporangiaceae bacterium
AGATCGCAGCAAAGGAGCAGTTGATCGCTATGGATTCGGTTTCCAATATTCCGCTGACACCCCTGTCGTTCCTGCCGCGGTCGGCACGGATCTGGCCGGCCAAGACCGCCGTGATCTACGGCAGCCGGCGGCTCAGCTACGCCGAGCTTGAGGCCGAAACCGCGCAGGTGGCCCGCGCGCTGCGGGCGGCCGGCGTCGAGCCGGGCGACCGGGTGGCGTACCTGATGCCCAACCTGCCCGAGATGCTCATTGCGCATTTCGCCGTGCCGCTGGCCGGCGGGGTCCTGGTCGCGATGAACACCCGGCTGGCCGCCGAGGAGATGGCCTACATCCTGCGGCATTCGGGCGCGAAGATCCTGGTGTCCGACGCGGCGATGCTGCCCACCGCGGTGGCCGCGGCGAAGGGCCTGGAGACGCTGGCCACGCTGGTCGTGGCCGAAGACAGTGAGGCCGGGCCGTCCGGCGCCGACATGGGCGCCGACCCGCGGCTGGTCAGCTACGCCGACTTCCTCGCCCGCGCCGACGGCGACCCCCTGCCCTGGTCGGTCGCGGATGAGTTCACTCCCATCACGATCAACTACACGTCCGGCACCACCGGGCAGCCGAAGGGCGTCGTCTACACCCACCGCGGCGCGTTCCTGAACTCGTTCTCCCAGATCGTGCACTCCCGGCACGATGAAAACAGCGTCTACCTGTGGACGCTGCCCATGTTCCACTGCAATGGCTGGTGTACGCCCTGGGCCATCACCGCCATCGGCGCCACGCACGTGTGCCTGCGCGAGGTGCGCGGCGAGGCGATCTGGGCGCAGATCCGCGAGCACGGCGTCACCCACCTCAACGCGGCCCCGACGGTCGTCACGAGCATCCTGAACGCCCCCGAGGCCGCGCAGCTGACCCAGCCGGTGCTTATCACCACGGCCGGCGCGCCGCCCAGCCCGACCACGATCGCGCAGATGGAGCGGATGGGGTTCACGATCGTGCACGTGTACGGGCTGACCGAGACCTACGGCCCGATCTCGTTCTGCCAGTTCCAGCCGGAATGGGCCGGCCTGGACGCCGAGCAGCGCGCCGTCCTGATGGCCCGGCAGGGCGTCAACATGATCACGTCCGACGTGCTGCGGGTGGTCGACGCGGAGATGGCCGACGTCCCGGCCGACGGTGCCACGATGGGTGAGATCGTCATGCGCAGCAACACCGTGATGGCGGGCTACTATCTTGACCCGGACGGGACCGCGGAGGCCTTCCGCGGCGGCTGGTTCCACAGCGGCGACCTCGGCGTCATGCACCCCGATGGGTACATCGAGCTGCGCGACCGGGCCAAGGACATCGTCATCTCCGGCGGGGAGAACATTTCGACGGTCGAGGTCGAGCAGGCGCTGATGAGCCACCCCTCCGTCCTGGAGGTCGCGGTCGTCGGGGTGCCCGACGAGAAGTGGGGGGAGCGCCCGAAAGCCTACGTCGTGCTGCTCCCCGGCACGAGCGCCACCCCGGAAGAGCTGATGGTGCACGTGCGCACCAAGATTGCCGGCTACAAGGCACCTCGCGACATCGACCTCATCGTGGAGTTGCCAAAAACCACCACCGGAAAAATCCAGAAATTCCTGCTCCGCGAACCGGATTGGGCCGGTCACACGCAGCGCGTGCAGGGCTGAGCAGGGCGGGCGGCGAAGTAGTTTGCCAGCTGGCTCCGGGCAGGCCAATCTAGGGGAAACTGAACCGCCCCTGATGGCGGTCGGCCAGCCTGACAGCGGCCCGCCCAGTAGAGGCCAGCAAAGGAGTGCTCGTGACCGGACCCGCGCTGCCCCCGGTGCCCGAGGGCGAGCTTCGCGTTTCGGACCAGGACCGGGACAGCACGCTGGAGCTTCTCGGCCAGCACGCGGCCGAAGGCCGGCTGACGCTGGACGAGCATGAGGAACGCGCCGGCCTGGTCCTCGGGGCCAGGACCCGGGCTGACCTGGCCGCCGTGACCCGCGACCTGCCCGCCCTCGGCCAGCCGTCACCCGGACGGCCGCTGGCGGTGGCCGGCTCGGCGCCCCCGCGCAAGGCGACCCGCTGGTTCGTCGCGATCATGGGCGGCTCCAAGCGGCGCGGCCGGTTCCGCCCGGCCTCGGTGGTGAACGTGTTGGCGATCATGGGCGGGGACGAGATCGACCTGCGCGACGCCGAGATCGACGCCAACGGCCTCACCATGAACATGTACGCGGTCATGGGCGGCTCGACCGTCTACGTGCCCAACACCGTCGAGGTGGAGATCTCCGGCTTCTCGTTCATGGGCGGCAACGAGGATCGTGGCGTGGCGCACCAGCCCCGTCCCGGCGCTCCGGTCATCCACATCCGCAGCTTCAACCTGATGGGCGGTAACACGATCTGGCGGCTGCCGCCCGAGGCGCGGGGCCTGTCCCTGAAGGAGAGCCGGAGACTGGCCAAGGAGGCCGAGCGCGGCCGCCTGACCGTCGGCTGACCGCCCTGTCCCGGTGGCCCCGCCCCTGCATGGGCCACCGGGACAGGGCGCCTCAGATCGCAACCTGAGCGGTCGGCCACAGCAGTACCAGGCCCATGCCGGCCATCGAGGGGAGCAGCGGCAGCTACGGGCCGAGCCGGTGCCGGCGGACGAACCGGCCGGCGCGGCCTCGCCATCCCGGGCCGGAAGCGGGGTGCCCCTGCCCTGGGCCCGGCTGATGCGCGCCGGCCCGGGCGGACCAGCCGGGCCGGTCACGCTGCCTGGCCGGGCACCGGCAGCTGGGGGGGATAGCCACCGGCGCCCGGGATTGGCCGGACCAGACGGCGTGTCCCGGTCATTCCGGGACGCCAGGTCCGTGGCACCTGCGAGGCCCTGCGGGCCCCGGGGGCCCGGCCGGCGTTCCCCGGGCCGGGGGCGCAGGCCGGTTGTCGACATGTCAGCCATTCGGCGTGCTCAGCTCTGCGAGCCGGTGTTGAGCACGTTCTGCAGCTGGGTGTTGGCCTTGTTAACGGTAGCGGTGAACTTGGCGTCCTGCATCAGCGATTTCATCATTGTGGGAATGATCTGATCCGTGGTGTCCGCGGTGGCCCAGTTTTTCGCGTTCAGCGGGGGAGATCTGGGTCACCGTCGCCGCCCTTCGCAAACCCGGACATGACCTGGCTTCCGCTGTAGGCGCCACCCTTGAGCTGCGAGGTGACCGCCGGGAAGAAGCCCTGCAGGGTGGCGAAGGAGGTGGCGCTGGAGGTGCTGTCCATCTCCGCCGGGCCTGGGGTGCCTGGCAAGGGATTTAATGGGTCCCACTGCTGGCTCTCCTTCCCCCTGGGGGGACGCTGTAGAGGATGGGGGGACTCGGCCGTACTGAGAAAACTAATCGGAAACTTTCCTATAAGATAGTCCGGTTGCCGGATTGAAATTGAAGACCCAACGGCAGTGTGGCCAGGGGACAGGGAGAGGGGCCGCGTTGGAGCGCCGACCGGGTACGCCGAGCTTGCTGCGCGAGCTGAACGACCGCGCCGCCCTGGACCTGCTGCTGCCCGGGATTCCGCTGACGCGCACCCAGATCAGCGAGCGGACCCGGGTGTCCAAGGTGACCGTGGCCCAGATACTGGCCCGGCTGGAGGAGCGCGGCCTGGTCATCGTGGTCGGCCAGCAGGAGGGCGGCCGCGGCCCGAACGCGGCGCTCTACTCTGTCGTGCCCTCGAGCGCCTATGTGGCGGGCCTCTATGTCGAGCTGGACGGCGTCAGTGCGGGGGTCGCGGACGTCACCGGGCGGGTTGTGGCCGAGGTCAGCGTCAACCCCAATGGCGCGGCCAACCCGGTCGAGCTGGTCCGCGGAGCGGTCGACCGGGCCTGCCGCACGGCCGGGGTGAAGATGAGCCGGCTGAGCGCGTTCGTCATCGGCAGCCCGGGTGTCGTCGACCCTCAGACCGGTGATCCCAGCCTCGCGATCAACCTTCCCGACTGGCACGAGGGCGTCCTCGGCTCGCTGCGCGGCGCGCTGAACCGGCCCGTGATCATCGAGAACGACGTTAACCTGGCCGCGATGGCCGAGCGGGCCTGCGGCGCCGCTCGCGGTCTGGACGACTTCGTCCTGATGTGGATCGGCGGTGGTCTCGGGATGGCGGCGTTCCTCGGCGGCAAGGTGCACCGGGG
>JBEKCN010000527.1:0-4112 GCA_050014855.1 Streptosporangiaceae bacterium
CCGTGGCGGGCTGGGTGCCTGGGGAGCCCGCCGGATCTGCCGGCGAATCGCCGTCGCGGTCTACGCAGCGCTGGCCGACAGTGCCGGGGTGGCGGCCCAGCGGCCCGGCGCGCTCGAGCGCGCCTTCTCGGTGCTCGGCGACTGGAAAACCGTCCGCGGCGAACTGGCCGGCGTCAACGCCAGAATGCTGCAGGCCCTGGACACGATGGGCGTCCTGGAGGTGGCCGGCTCGATCCCGGGAGTGTCGGCGCTGCAGGTCGCCGCGATCCTGGCCGAGACCGGCAACCCATCCCGGTTCACCACTGCCCGCGCGATGGTCAAGCACGCGGGCCTGGCACCCTGCGAGAACTCCAGCGGCAACCACGCCGGCCAGGCCGCCATCTCCCGCCGCGGCCGGCCCGCGCTGCGGCTGGCCGCCTGGCGCGCGGTCTGGAGCGCGCTGCGCCACAACCCGGTCTACGCCGCCCGGTACGCCAGCATGACTGGCCGTGCCGACGACCGGCTCGCTGACCAGCAGGCCCGCGCCGCGATCGCCGCCGCGCTGATCCGCCAGATCCACGCGATCATTACCCGCCGCGTCCCCTGGGACGCTGACATCGCCGCCGGGCGCCTTCGCCCTGGCCAGGAGGTGACCGCCCAGGCCGCATGACTGCCGCGGGCACACGCCCGCGGCCAGGGGCAAAGCTCGCCGTCGCCCCGGGTGAAACCCGTTCGTGAGCGTGAGCAGTCCCCGCCCCTCCGCAAGCTCGGATGGAGGCTGTCGGGACGACAAGCCCGCTTGGAAGCTAGTGCGCTGTCCATGAACGTTTGCCGGGTGTGATCATGCGGCTTTGGTTTTGGGGCGGCCCCAGCGTTGCTGGCGTTCGCTGCGGATGCGGGCGCGTTCGCGGCGCTGGGCGGCCAGGATGTCGGGGTGGCGGGCGTTGGCGTTGCGCCAGCGCAGGTAGTCCTGCAGCCGCCGGCCCAGGACGGTGTGATTGGGATGGTCCGAGCCGCCCATGACGAAGGTCCGCAAGGGCCCGAACTGAGCCTCGATCGGGTTGGCCCAGGACGCGCTGGTGGGCGTGAAGCACAGCTCGACGTTGGCGTGCCCGGCCCAGGCCCGGATCGCGGGGGTTTTGTTCGCGGACAGGTTGTCCAGGATGACGAACAGGCGGTAGCCGCCGGGGCGGGCGGCCCGGATCGATTTGAGTGCGGTCAAGGTGTGGTCGCCGCCCTTGCGGCGGCGGGTGATGCCCCAGAGCTGGTCATCGCCGAGAGAGTAGCAGCCGTGGAAGTAGCGGATGCCGTGGTGCGATGGTAGGTCGCGGGCAGCCGGCTGGGCTTGGCCCGCCTGGCCCAGGACGATCCGTGGCACGGCCGGATGGACAGCGGGCCGAACTGATCGAAGGCGAAGCACCGGTCCGGGTAATGGCTGGTCACGTGCTCGATCCGGTCCAGCTTGGCTTCCTTATCCGGATCAGCCGATTCCTTCCAGGTCCGGGTTCGCTGGAAGGAGATCCCGCGGGAGTGCAGGATCTGCCGCAGCCGTTCCCGGCTGATCCTGGTGCCCCGCGAGTCCAGGTGAGCGGCCAGCTTGCGCAGGCTCCAGTGCGTGAACGGCAGGCCCAGCTTTTCCGGGCGGGTGGTGGCCGTCGTGACGATGAACTCGATGTCTGCGTCACTGATCAGGCGGGGACGGCCTCCCGCCCACTGAGGGTCCAGCGCGGCCAGGCCCTTCGCGTTGAAGGCGTGGATCACGTCCCGGACCGTGTCCTCATCGGCGGCGGTCAGCCGGGCGATCGCCGGCACCGGCGTCCCGGACGCCGACGCCATGATCATCATCGCCCGGCGGACCCGGATCGACCCGTGCTTGCCGCGCCGCACGATCTGCTGCAGCCGGCGGCCCTCCTCATCACTGAGCCGCCGCGCCCGCACCGGCTCAGCCATCACTTCTCCCGGCACCCGATTCCGTCATCACAAGATCGAGTGTGAACCAACGCCCGCCACACCACCGCAACCACTGCGGTGTGTCACCGGACCCGGCGAACCTTTCTGGTCAGCGCACTAGGTAGAGCCGGAGGACCAGGCACGGCACCCCAGGCCGCACCGTACCCGCACACAAGACCGCCCAGCCCGGCAGCGCACCCGCCGTCAGGCCAGCCCAGCATGCCCAGCCACAAGCAAAACCCCATTTGACAAAGCCCTCATAGGCTGCTCACGACAGCTTGGCAGAGAGGGGGGCGCTTTCGACATACGACAGTTATTAGCGTGCAGCTCGCGGACCAGTAGGCCGGATTTGGCAGCTATCGGAGCATGGTCAGGAATAGCCAGGACGCCGGGCAGGCCGCGTTGACGCTGAGTGTCAGCGGCTACGCATCGACATAAGCGATATTCCGCTAGCAACCCTGCCTACGCCCCCTCGGTAGTCCCGTCCGCGCAATAATATTTTGTCGTCCCCGCAACCACGGGCGCTGACTGTTGGCCGACAACTCCACCATGACCCTGACAAGGCTGGTGACTGCAGCCACCAGCCGTCACAGTTAAGGTAACGAGTATCACGCCAACGACCGCAACCAGTATTCGCCGCATAGCTTAAAGTCTACATCATTGCGGCAAAGCGGCAATAAGTATCCCGAAGTCCTGTGATTGGGCATGGAAATAGCTGATGTGGCTGGTTTGCGCGAGCGATGTCGTGGTGGTTGACAGGTACGGGATTATCCGGGCTGCACGGGACCCATGTGCGTCCTTTCGGCCGCCTCAGCCCCTGGCCTGCCCGTCCTTGAAGCAAATTCAGGCCCAGGTCGCGTGCGGTGCTCTTATCTCCGGCTACACCTCCGCCTTCCATGCCGCCACCGCGTCCTCATCGCGTTCCATCGCCTGGCGCACTGGCACCCGGCAGGACCAGATGTGCCTGGCACAGCAGCCTCTAGGTGCTCTCCACTGTGTAGCCGACGTGGAACAGCTTGCCGATCAGCGTCTTGATCCCAGCCCAGCGTCCAGCGCTGGTCCCCGGCGAACGCGTGCGTTAGCGGGCCACGGGCCTGATCTCCACGAGTTCGGCCTGGTTAGCGCTAGGAGCACTTGGAACTGTTCGTCACGCATAGTTACTGTCAATGAAGGCTGACAACGATCCCATCCGGACTCACCGCCAGCCACCTGAACGAGATCGTCTGCCCGGCGTCGAACCGTTCGATGCCTACGGCAACTGAGTACGCGCCACTCCCATTTCGATAAGGCGCCCAAGTTGCTTGATGTTAACTCGCTTAGTGGTACCCGGCTTGGGTTTGGGCGTCCTCCAACCAACCGGCACGCCGTGCCGATATGTCCTTTCAAAAAGCGCGATCCGTCCGTCGGCCAGTACTACCTTGCAGCAGTACGTGGTCGACCCCCCAACGAGTATGGGAACGGGAGCCGACGGGATGGGGGCCGACGGCTGTTCGCTAACATGCCACTGCCGGACTTCGGTGATATCTTCCCAACGGGCGCTGTGCTGCTCGTATTCTAATTCCAATTCGGCCCAGTTGAGGTGCTCCCAATTCGCCGGGAGCTGCCGGGGTCTCCAGTTGATGCCCCAGGAGAACACGGAGCACGAACCGCGCAACTCGAAGTCGGGTCGCTCCTGACCAGTCCACGCAAGCCCGCTCACAGTGCGAGCATACATCAGGCGATCTCCGGCAATACCGATCGCGGGCCATGACGGAGAGCTTGACGCCCTGCCCCACGTCAACGTCTGACCACGCAGCACGGACTAACACGGATGAGGCCACTGGTTCGGACCCGGATAAAGGACTTCTGCAGCAACTGCGCCGCACGACACCGACCACGTGCGGCCGGTATAAGCCACCGACCTGCATCAATGCCCCTTATAGACCGTCATGCCCATTAATGGTAAAGAGAAGGCCAGATTGGTTATAAGTGTCGGAACATGCTCGATATGCGCCCGGGCCTGCTCCAGATCCAAGCCTGCTGCCATGGTCAGCTGCTGATGTGTCTGCTCCAGCCACTGCTCCGCGACCTCGGTCTTGCGGGTATCACCGCGGCCCATCAGTCGGGCGAACCGGCCCCGGGCCCCTCCCACACATCGGTGATCGCCGCACCCGCCACTGTCTGGCCCGCAAACTGCGCCAGAG
>JBEKCN010000528.1:0-4107 GCA_050014855.1 Streptosporangiaceae bacterium
CGTCCTGGCGACGCTGCGGCCCTTGGTCCCGTATCCGATGACGATCGCGTGACCCTCCATCTTCGACCTCCATCGGGCGATCCGCCAGCTGGTTCGGGTCCGCTGAGTCAGCACCTCCAGCGTGGTGCCGACTAGGACGATCAAGAAAATTACCCGGATCGGGGTTATCAGCACCACATTCACCAGCCGCGCGCTGTCCGTGACCGGAACGATGTCGCCAAAGCCGGTAGTCGACAGCGTTACGGTCGCGTAGTACACGCAGGCCAGAAGCGACAGCGGCCGTTCGGGATGGGCAGCGTCCCGGTAACCGCCGCGGCCCAGGTACACGATCACCGCCGAGGCCGCGAGCAGGCCAAGAGCCAGCAGCATCCGTTTCGTTACGGAAGCGAGGGGGGTGGCTGGCCGCGACGGCATCGACACAGTAGCCGCCGAGGCCGCAGGATCGGCGTTGTTGGCCATAGGCGCTTCCATCAACTCACCGCTTATGGGTGACCTCTTCGTTGTTCAGGGCTAATGCGGCAAACACATGGTCGCTATCGCCGGGCTGCTGGAACCTCATAGCGTCTCCCTTCATTGCCCGAGGGCTTACCGGCCCGGGCTCGCGGTACGCTCGCGCCCCCGGCACCAGACGGCTGCGCCATCCCGGCCAGGCGGCCCGATATGGTGACGGTCCGGTCCGGCCAGGACGCCGCGGGCGCCCGGCTGTCCCACAGCGATATGTGCACAGCAGGTAGCGGGCTGTTCACCGAATGGTTAACCCGGAATATTACGGCCTGGCTGGCCTGGCCATCGGCCGGGGTGAACCAGAACTCGTCGGTGCATCCGGTCCGCCGGTGCCGGACCACGGGGCTGAATGGGCCGGCCGAGGCAGCCATCGCGGCGAACGTCTCGTACCTGGCCAGCGCGCCCAGCATGGCCTGCGTCCGGCGCAACAGCGGCCTACGGCAGAAGGGAGTGTGCGCGGGCATCCGCACGCTGAGCCCGACCAGGGCAATCCCGCCGGTGATGATGCCGGCCATGAACCAGCCCCGCTGGGACGCCGCCGCGGCATCGGCCCGCACCAGGGCGTCCGCGGCGCCCGCGGCGAACAGCAGGGCGCCACGGGCCACCGAACGCCAGGTGACCGAGTCCGCCGCTTCTGCTGTTGCACCCCACCGGATACAGCCGCAGCCGCCCGGAACTCGCTGGACGAGCACGTAGCCAAGCAGAGCGCAGAACCCGGCCCCGAGAACGGCCATGCTGGCCCCGCCCACCGCTGGATATGCTCCGCTGCAGACGAGCACGCCGGCCGCGCACTCCACGCCACCAGCGGCCCAGGTGAGGTGTCGCCACCGATGCCGCGGCATCCGCAGCGCCCGCCTGATGGCCGTGGTGTCATCGAGGCCGCGCGCGGCGCGATACAGCTTGCCTGCCCCGGCCACGGCGAGGGTCGCGCCGCAGCTGACGGCACAGCCAGCGATGACGGACGCTGTGACCTGATTAATGCTGATCACCCAGCTCGGTTTCTAGGGATATGACTTGACGCGGAAGCAGTAATTGGCCGTATTGAACCCAGGGGCACCCAGATCGAGATCGACATTCGCCGAGTAGCGGCACACGGTCTGCTCACCGAACTGCCAGACCTTCGTCGGCACCGTCGTGCATTCCTCCGGGTCCCAGCCGGGCGGCCGGGAAAGGCTGCCGCACGGCTCACCCTCGTTCGACCAGATGGCGCTGGGGATCTCGACACCATGCGCTTTAGCAATGGTCGAGCAGTTGGGATAGGGCGCGTACGGGTTGCAGTACAGGCCGGGGTACAGCGGATAGGTGCCCAGGCCGGCAAAGTTGTAGTCCGCTATGTAGCCCGCCCAGGCGTTCCAGTAACTCGAGCTCAGGGACGTCGAATACTCCTGGTCAAGCCAGCAGTAGAGCTGATTGTTGGCCGGCAGATCGAGCGGGCCGACCGAGTAGTAGGCGGAGAGCATGGCCGCGGCGAAAGCTTGCGCGTCGGCGTGGCCTTCCGCCGCGGAGCCACTGAGCCGGGACTGCGTGGGAGCGGAAATGCAGCCCACGTGCGGGCCCCCGCTGGCCCAGGCTCCCTGGCTTTCAGCGAAAGCATCGTCGTTGAACAGGTCAGCGGCTGGCGATGGGGTGAAGTAGCGAATCCAGAAGTTCGGGGCCCTGCCGAATTCAGCGTGCGCCGACGCGTAGGTGTCCTGTATTGGCCCTGCGGTGTCATATCCCGTCATGCCGGCATCCTCCGTGAGGTTACGTACCTGCGTGCTCCGGTCCATCAGAAGACGGCCGAGACGTAAAGGCTGGTGTCCGCGGTTCCGAGGGGCGCGAGAGAAGGGGAGAAGAACGCGAGCCGCGGGCTCTCCGGCCGCACCGCGAGCAGGGTCCCGCTGGGCAGCTGGTAGAGCCCCGCGTAGTGGCGGCCCTCGCTGTAGGCCGCGGTAGGCCTGCCGGAAGCCACCTCGTAGGCGGACAGGCCACCGGTGGTTACCGGGCCAAGGACGTAGAGGGTGTCCCCTTCGGCTGAGAGCACGGCCTTGTTCCAGGGTGCGCCGAGCGGTGACGCAGGGGCCGGGAACTCGACCTGGGCCGTGATGCCAAACGAGCGCGCTGGATCGGCGATCACGGCGATGCCGTCCCCCGGCTTGGCCAGGAACACGGTGCCGTCCGTGCGGGCCTGCATGGTGACGGCGCTCGGCTTGGCGCGCATGCGACTGAACGCTGCGATGCCCAGCTCGGTCACCTCTCCGGTCTGGGCGGAGCAGACCTGGACGTCGCGGCCCCTGACCAGGCGGGCCACGTCACCGCTGGGCAGGGCCAGCACAGGTTCCCCACCTGGCCACGGCGCGGGGGCCGGGACCGAGAACCTCGCCGTCCCCGAGCCCAGCGGGAAGGCGCTCAGCCGGGACAGCGGTGCCTGGGCCCGGATCTCGGCCCGGTCGCCTGGCTGCGGCTCCCGCGTTGTCCAGAGCAGGAGATCCGAGCCATTGGCGACCGCGGTGGACAGCGCCAGAGCCGGTTCGTCGGACAGATGGAACGGTCCCGTGAAAGCGCCGCTGTCCTGATCGAAATAAGCGAGCGCATGATGTGACCGCCAGGTGGTCGCCCACCGGGCGGTCACGCCTCCGGAAAGGGCGTCCCGCTTGGATACCAGGCGGCGGGCGACGGGCACGGTAATGGCCAGGACGACGGGCATGATCGCAGAGCCAGCGGCGAATACCGGCGTCACCAGAATGTTCGCATCATTCGGCACGCCAGTGAGGGTCACCGACCCCTGCCGGGCGATGGCAGCGGAGGTGGAGTCGAGGAGGGTCACGGTCACTTTGGCCCCGTCGGGCACCGTATCCACGGTAGCCAGGGCTATCAGGGCCTGGTCCGGCGACGAGACGGGGGCGGCCGCCAGCCCGGAAGCGACCGGGACCGCCCCCGGCGAAGACGCTGTCCGCGACACCGGGTACGTCGCGGCAGCGAGGGATCCGCTCGGCGCTGCCCCCGGGGCAGGCGTTCCGTACACGAACACGAACCGGGAGGCGGGCTTGGAAGACAGCACAGGCCGGGCGCCCGGACGGCCGCTCAGGCGCAGGTCCGGCAGCGCGAGGAGGGCGCCGACGCCAACCCCGCCCGCCAGTATCTCGCGGCGACTGAGCCCAGGCTCATAACGATCGATTCTGGGCGGATCGGTTTCTGTTCCCCGCATTGGCCAACGCACGGTTATATGCCCCCCGCATTTGTCCGGGACTAAGTGCTTCCTAAAGACAGAGTCCTGGCCCTCTAATCTCCCCAAGGGGGATTACTCCTATCAAGGCCCAGATAACATCCATCGGCACCCATCAACTGTGCCGTACTGGTCGATCATGATCTTGGCGCCACCTTAGCGGCATCGTTGCTCAAGATGAGTCATTGCCGCTATGACACGCCGTGACCTGTGTTGTCCCCGCCAAGGCGGCATGATGCCGCAGCACCCTGAGCCGGCCCGGCCCTCGTTGGATGGTTCCGGTTTAGCGCATCCGGATATCTCACCGTTAGCTATTATTCAGGTACCTGGAGTAAATCTCGCTGGGTGAATCACGCTTCCCTTGGCCTTGCCTGGTAACGGGAGTTATGTCGCGGACT
>JBEKCN010000529.1:0-4106 GCA_050014855.1 Streptosporangiaceae bacterium
TGAAATGGGGCTATCACCGGAGAGTAATCACCGGTGCGGGAATAGCAAAAAGATCAGCGGGCCACGGGCCACCTGGCGGGCGCCTGAGCTCCGGCCGTCCCCGATCTGCAATCCCATTTGTCCTGGTCGCCGTAGTTAAGGGAAAGAGCCCAACGTTCTGAGCTCTCCCAGAAGGAGCGTTTCCCGTGCGCATCACCGTCCGACCTCACCTCCGCTCATCGGCAGATGAGAGAAGGCCCGGCATGACCCGCACCGGGCCAGCCGGCCGGCCGTGGCTGCGGCCCGGCGGGCGGGGCGTGCCCGTCTGGCCGTCGGCGGACTGACGATATGCCGGGGAATGGGGGAAATTTGAAGGGCAGAGCGGCAATCCATCGAAGCCGCGGGCCCGTATGGGACAGTGTGCAGAGGATGGGGATCCCAGCGGACCGGCTCCCGGACGAGACGCTCCTCGCCGGTCTCGGCACGGGTGACGCCGATCTTTCGCTCGCGTTCGTCCGCCGCTTCCAGCGCGTCGTGTTTGGCGTCGCGCTGACGGTTATCGGCGACCCGGCTACGGCCGAGGACATCGCGCAGCAGACCTTCGAGCGGGCCTGGCGACACGCACAGGTCTATGACTCGCGGCGCGGATCTGTCCGCGCCTGGCTGACGACCATCGCCCATAACCTGGCGGTAGACGTCGTCCGGGCGCGTACGTCCGCTCCGGTTGACCCGCAGGATCTTCCGGGTCTGCTGACTGCGATGACGGATACGCCGGAGCGGTTCGCGGTAGCGCACGATAACGCGGCCGGAGTGCGCCGGGCTCTCGCGACGCTGCCCGCGGGCCAGGGACGTGCCGTGGCGATGGCCGGGATTTACGGCATGACCGCGCGGCAGATCGCCGAGGCGGAGGGGATCCCTTTGGGTACGGCGAAGACTCGCATCAGGGACGGTATGGAGAAGCTGCGCTCGGCTTACCTCCGGGAGGATGTAGGCGATGACTGAGCGACACGAAATGACCTGCGAAGAGTTCGGCGACATTGCCGCGGAGCTGGCTCTCGGCGTGCTCACCGGGCGCGAGCGGGCGCACGCGATCGAGCATCTCGATCAGTGCGACGCGTGCCGCGAGCACGTCCGTCAGCTGTCGCTCACCGGTGAGGAAATGCTGGGCCTGCTGCCCGGCCAGGAACCGCCGGCGGGATTCGAGACCCGGGTGATGGGCCGGCTCGGGCTTGCGCCCCAGCGGCCAAAGCGGTCCCGCCGGATGCTGGCCACCGCCGCGGTCCTGCTGGCCGCGGTGGCGTGCGGGCTCGGGGGATGGGGACTGCGCGGCGTCACGTCGGCACCAGCCACGAGAGGCAGTAGCACCGCTCAGGCCCCGTTGCGATCCGCGGCCCTGCTCACGGCGAGCCACCAGATGGCCGGCAAGATCTTCCTCTACGACGGCAACCCGCGCTGGCTGTACATGGCGGTGGATACGGACCCGAGCATGGGTTCCGGGACGGTCGTCTGCCAGCTCGAAGCCACCGGCGGCCGGATCATCACCATCGGATCATTCCGGCTGGACAGCGGGTACGGGTCCTGGGGCAGCCCAGATCCGGTCGATCCCGGTAGCGTGACCGGGGCCCGGCTGATGTCCCCGAACGGCACCGTGCTGGCCACCGCCTCCTTCACGGCGGCCAAGTAGCAGTCAGGCGGTGCCCGGCATGGGCAGCCGCCGCCGCACAGGTAGTCTCGCCCTATGGGAACCGAGACGCTCCCGCCGTTTGGCTTGTCGGAGGCACTCGGCCGCTGGCAGTGGGCACCGGTCGTCACGGTCATCGTCGTGGCGGCCGCGGCCCTCTACCTGTGGGGCACACTCCGGGTGGCGCGCCGTCACCCGGCCCGGCCGTGGCCGCGCTGGCGCACCGGGATATTCCTCGGCGGGCTACTGGTCATTGTGCTGGCCACCGAGAGCGGTGTGGGCAGCTACGATAACGTGCTGTTCTGGGACCACATGATCCAGCACCTGCTGCTGATCATGGTCGCACCCGCGCTGCTGATCGCGGGCCGCCCGATGACCCTGTTGCTGCACGCGAGCCGGAATCCGCTGCATACGTGGGCGAAAAGGGTGCTGCGATCCCGGGTCGTGACGGCGCTCACCTGGCCGCCGTTCGGTATCGCGGCGTACGCGGCGACGATCGTGGGTACGCACCTGACCAGCTTCATGGGCGTGGTGCTGACGAACGCGGCGGTGCACGACGCGGAGCTCGCGCTTTTCATCATCGTCGGCTACCTGTACCTGCTGCCGCTGGTCGGCAGCGAGCCGATCCGCTGGCGGCTCTCCTACCCGGTCCGGCTGATCTTCCTGTTCATCGCCATGCCAGTAGACGCGTTCACCGGGGTGGCGCTGGGCTCCTACTCCAGCGACCCGTTCCCGGTGACCTCCGGCATGCGGGGCCGCACCTGGGGGCCAAGCCCCGTCGACGATGTGCACATCGGTGGCGCGGTGATGTGGGTCGGCGGCTCCGCGATCATGTTCGTGCTGATCATGTTCACGTTCCTCGCCTGGACCCGGCAGGGCCAGCGTAACGATGGCCGGGGCTGGCTCGAAGCGGCCCGCCGCGACAACCTCGAGCATCTGACCGGCGTGGGCGTATCGCCCGCGGCCGCGAGCGCCGCGTCACCCGGAACGCCGACCCAGCCCGGACCACCCGGCCCGCCCTCGAGGCCAGCCCGGCCGGATATCGACCAGGACGAGGACCAGCTCGCCGCCTACAACGCCTTCCTGGCCCGGCTCAACCAGGGCGGCCATCGGCCGCCGTCCTGACCCAGCCGGGGATCGCCGCCGGTGCCCTCTCATTCCGCGGGATCCGGACGTTCCCTGAGCGCGACACGCCGGTCGGGATGTCTACGGAAATCTAAGGATCTTCCTAGATCAGGGCATAGAGTTCGATGCTGTGGACCCGGTCAGGAACCCCTACGCCCCTGGCGCCGGCCAGCGGCCTCCCGAGCTCGCCGGACGCGACCGTGAAATCAGCCAGTTCGAGGTGGTGCTGGAACGTGTCGCGCGTGGGCGGCCCGAGCGCAGCATGGTGCTGACCGGCCTGCGCGGCGTGGGCAAGACTGTCCTGCTCAACACGTTCCGCTCGATGGCGATGCAGCGGCTGTGGGGCACCGGGAAAATCGAGGCGCGGCCCGAGCAGTCGATCCGCCGCCCGGTCGCGGCGGCGCTGCACATGGCGGTACGTGAGCTGGCCCCGCGTCATCGCGCCCCCGACCGGATCGAGCAGTTCCTCGCCGTGCTCAAGGCGTTCGCGCTCCGCGACCCGAAGGCGCCGAAGGGCAGCTCGGTGACCATCCAGCTCGGGATCGACGTGCCGGCCGCGCGCGGCCGCGCCGATTCCGGCGATCTGGAGATCGACCTGACCGAGCTGTTCAGCGACGCCGCGTCGGTCGCCGCCGATCTGAGCGTGGGGATCGCGCTGTTCATCGACGAAATGCAGGACGTGCCGGCACCGGACATCTCCGCCCTGTGTGCCGCCTGCCATGAGCTGTCCCAGAACGGCGGCCCGCTGATCGTGGTCGGGGCCGGCCTGCCGCATCTGCCATCCGTGCTGTCCGCGAGCAAGAGCTATTCCGAACGGCTGTTCCGCTACGTCCGGATCGACCGGCTGGAGCGCTCCGCGGCCGACCTGGCCCTGATCGCCCCGGCGCAACGGGAGGACGTGACCTTTGACTCGGGCGCTCTGGACGCCCTGTACGAGGCAGCCGACGGCTACCCGTACTTCGTGCAGGCCTACGGCAAGGTGACCTGGGACGTCGCGGCGGCCAGCCCGGTGACGGCGAAGGACGTCCGGGTCGCGGCGCCCGAGGCCGAAGGGGAGCTTGCGGTGGGGTTTTTCGGCAGCAGGTACGAGCGGGCTACCCCTTCCGAACGCGAATACATGCGGGCGATGGCCAGCCTCGGGGATGACCCGGTGCCGACGTCGGCGGTTGCCGAAGAGCTCAGTCGTAAGCCCTCCAGCCTGTCACCCGCGCGTGACGGGCTGATCAAGAAGGGCCTGATCTACAGCTCAGAACGTGGCCTCATCGCCTTTACCGTGCCGCATTTCGGCAAGTTCCTGCGCTCTCAGCCGGCTTAGCGGCCC
>JBEKCN010000530.1:0-4106 GCA_050014855.1 Streptosporangiaceae bacterium
CAGCAGCATCAGGCCTCCGCAGCCGACCACGATCCACCACGGGATGGCGATGCCCCGCATCCAGGCGTGGTAGCCACGCTCGGTCTCGATGAGCACGAACATAAGGGGCCAGCCCACCACGATCGGCCCGCCGACGAAGAAGGCGAGGAACCGGCGCCAGCCGATCCGGCGGCCGACGCTGGCCACATTGTGCGCGAAGAAGGGCAGCGCCGGCAGGGCGGCCTGCACCATTCCGGCCAGGACCAGAAGCCAGGCCACCGAGAACTCGATCAGCAGTATCCGCAAGACGAGACGCAACGCTGCCTCCCTGGGCTGAGGCGCTGGCGGAG
Organism: Streptosporangiaceae bacterium; assembly: GCA_050014855.1. Lineage (GTDB taxonomy): Bacteria > Actinomycetota > Actinomycetes > Streptosporangiales > Streptosporangiaceae > Bog-532. The sequence continues at coordinate 330 of JBEKCN010000530.1, forward strand.
GTACGGCAGTGACCAGCAGGGTCCCGGCGCGTAGTCCCTCCAGTAGAACACCGGCCGCCGGGCCCGGGCAACGGGCCCCGGCCTGGCCGCCTCAATAGGACCATGCCCCGGCGTTCCCCCCGGCACGACCGCGATGCGGGCGGTGCCCTCGACGTACTGGCTGCTAAGGCGGCCCTCCGCGAGGAGGTGTGGTCGGGCCTCACCGCCGCTCACGTGGCGCGCTTCCCCGGAGCGGCCGGGCGGATCCCGAACTTCACCGGGGCGGAGGCCGCCGCCGAGCGGCTGCGGGAACGGCCGGAATGGCGGCGGGCCGCGCGGCTGAGTCACCACCTCAGGCTGCGCTGAGCAGGCACCTCTCGCCGAGAGCGCAGAAGCTTACGATTGAGCGGCAAGCCATAGCCGCCAGTAACACGCGGATTCCGGGTGCCCGACGGTACTGAGAACCTCTCAGGCGTCGCTGGCGACGGTGAAGACCGGGTGATCCGGCGAGATCCGCCGCAGCTCGGCCTCGGAGGATTTGGGACCGACGCCGCCGAAAAACACGCCCACCTCGGCCTTCCACCGGGTGAGGTAGGCGCGCAGGATCGCGGGCTTATCGTCGTCGGAGACCTCGGTGGCGGTGAACGGCTCCGTCCGCCGGCCGAGCCGTAGCTCACCCTGGTGGGAGACGCGCAGGTTGCGGACCCACTGCGTCTGGCCGCGCGGCGAGACGAGATACCGCTGGCCGTCGATGATGAGCAGGTTGACCGGAGTGGTGCGCCACTCCCCGCTCTTACGGCCCCGGACGGCGAGGATCCGGGAGCCCAGGACGCTGACCCCCATCGAGGTCAGGCCGGCGATGGCCTTGTTGAGCACGTTCCGGGTGAACCAGCCCGGCTCCTGGTAGTGGGGGGTCGGTTTGGTCATGGTGGTCTCCCTGGGCTGCTCGGCTCCCGTTCGGCTATCCGGCCGAGAGCACTGCTCTGCATTAAGAGCAGTTAACACCATGAGATGCACGCAGTCAAGAGCACTGCTCACAGATATGACTGGCATTCACGCCGCGGCGGCGGGGCGGTGGCCGGGGCCCGACTTGGCTCACGATCATGGACTCGCGGCAGGCTTGTTGCGCTGACCTGCGGGTTCGCAGCTCGTGACGGGCGAAGTTGTGCACTAATTCCGGATCCGTAGGGCGGCCTGGTATCCCATGCATGCGGACGGTAAAGACCCGGTCGGGCGTGACGGGGCGCAGGTCGTTCGCCGGTCTAGGGAAAGGCGGCGCGACCGCGATCGTCGTCGTTGGCCGGGACCAGTCTTCCGCCGGCCGTCAGGTCCCGCAGCTGTGAGGAGGTTGCGCACCGGCGGCGACGAGCAGGATCTGCAAAAAGAAGGACTGGCATCGCCGCAGGTGCGATGCCAGTCCGGTGTTACCGCGCGGTCACGCGGCGGACGGGGCCGTGGCGGGCGGGGCGGGGGACAGCGCTCCGGTGGCCGGGCCTGACTCCCACTCGGCGTCGCTCATGCCGAAGATGCGGTAGGCGATGCGCCCGAATGCGGCCAGGCCGAGCACCATCTGGACGATTTCCGCCCCGGGCGCCGGCACGAAATCGGCGAGGACGAATAGCACGGCTACCGGCATGACCCAGCGCGGTGCGAGCCCGGCGCGGACGTTAGCCACCGCGAGCAGGGTGAGCGCGACGGGGAGCGCGAAGAACAGCACCGGGATCCCTGACGCGATGTGGTCGAGGCGGGTGAGCACGGCGTTCCCGGCCCCACCGCCGTTATCGGCGAGGGCCACGATGAACAGGCTGTGCAGGCCGATCATCGTCCCGCCGGCGCTGCCGAGAATGCCGAGGATGCCGCCGACGTTGGCCAGCACGACGCCGCGGCGGCGGACGATGTGCATGAGCGCGATCACGACTACCGGCGCCAGCACGCCGGCCAGGATCTCGCACCAGGCCGACGCCTGCGTCGCCCCGGGGTGCGCGGCGGCGGCCCGGAGCTGGTCGCTGTTGGCGTGCGAGTCGGTCGGCTCGAGCAGGGTGCTCGCGAGCAGCAGGCAGAAGAAGGCGATGATCGCCGTGGCGCCGGCCCGCCGCCGGAACGCCGATGCGCTGGTAATGGACATATGTCAGGCTCCTAACCGAGGGTTCGTGGGCTCCTGCTCACGCTAGGAACCCGGGCCGCCGGGTGTCGTCGTCGCCGCGGACGACTGCGGCGGCGCGGCGGGTGATCGCCGCGAGGCCCGGGTCCTCCTTGCGGATGACACCGGTCCGCTTCCCGGACGATGCGCGGACGGCCGGGGTCAGTTACCGTCGGAGGGTGCCGCCGATCCCGTCGCTGACCAGCTCGCCGGCCAGGGCCGTCGCCCTGGACGAGGCGCTGGCCGGGGCGCTGGCGGTCCTGGCCGGGGCCGAGATCCTCACCAGCCAGGTGAGCGGGCCGCGCGCGGCCGCGGTGCCGCTGGCGCTGCTGATGACGCTGCCGCTGGCGGTCAGGCGCAGGTACCCGCTGCCGGTAACGGTCGCGGTCACCGCGTCGTTCCTGCTGAACTGGGCGGCCGGCGTCGACATGTACTCGTACTGGGCCAGCATCGTGGCCGGCCTTGTCACCGCGTACACGGCCGCCGCGCATCTGCGGCCGCGCCTGGCCACGGCGGCGCTGGCCTGCCTGTACGCCGCGATCGCGGTGTCCGCGCTGCACGGACCGTCCGGGCTGCTGTGGGGCGGGATCCTGGTCGGCGGGGCCGCGCTGGCCGGCTTCGCCCTGCGCGACCGCCGCCGGCACGTCAGCCAGCTGGCCGAACTGGCTCATCAGCTGGAGCTGGCCCGGGACGAGAACGCCCGCGCCGCCGTCGCGGGTGAACGGGCCCGGATCGCGCGCGAGCTGCACGATGTGGTGGCCCATTCCGTCAGCGTGATGGTGGTGCAGGCCGGGGCGGCCGAGGAGGTGCTCGGCGCCGACCCGGGTAAGGCGCGGGAACCGCTGCGATCGGTTCAGGACACGGGCCGGCAGGCGCTAGTGGAGCTGCGCCGTCTGCTGGGGGTGTTGCGCACCGACCGCAGTGAGGCGGCGCTGGCGCCGCAGCCCGGGCTGGACCAGGTAGGCGCCCTGGCCGCGCAAGTCCGGGAGGCGGGGCTGGCCGTGGAGCTGCGCGTGGACGGGGCGCGTGACGGGATACCAGCCGGAGTCGACCTGGCCGCCTACCGGATCGTGCAGGAGGCGCTGACGAACGTGCTCAAGCACGCCACCGCCTCCCACGCCGCCGTCCACGTCGGCTACCGCCCCGACGCCATCGAGCTGCAAGTCCTCGACGACGGTCACGGGCCCATCGGCCCCGGCCACGACAGCGCCGGCACCGGACAGGGCCTGATCGGCATGCGCGAGCGGGCATCCCTGTACGGCGGCGTGGTCGAGGCGCGGCCGCGGGCCGAGGGCGGTTTCGCGGTCCGCGCCCGGCTGCCGGTCAGGAGCGCGGGATGATCCGCGTCGTCGTCGCGGACGACCATGCGCTGGTCCGCGGCGGGTTCCAGATGATCCTGGAGGCGCAGCCGGACATCGAGGTCACCGGCGAGGCCGCCAACGGCCTGGAGGCGGTGGAGCTGGCCCGCAGCCTGACACCGGATGTCGTGCTGATGGATGTCCGCATGCCCGATCTCGACGGCATCGAGGCCACCCGCCAGGTCACAGCCTCCTCCGTGCGGGGGCCGCGCGTGCTCATGCTCACGACCTTCGACCTGGACGAGTACGTGTACCGGGCGATCCGCGCGGGCGCGAGCGGCTTCCTGCTCAAGGACGTGC
>JBEKCN010000531.1:0-4101 GCA_050014855.1 Streptosporangiaceae bacterium
CCGGAAGGCACGGCGTCGCGCGACCCGGAGCAGTGGCCCATGAAGGCCCGGACCGGTGTGGCCCGGCTCGCGCTTATCACCGGCGCGCCGGTGATCCCGATCGCGCACTGGGGCGCCCAGGACGTGCTGCCCTACGGCAGCAGCCGGCCTCACCTTTGGCCGCGCAAAACGGTGCGAATGGTGGCCGGCCCGCCGGTGGACCTGTCGGCTTTCCGCGACCAGCCGCTGAACTCGGCGACCCTGGGCGCCGCCACCGCGGTCGTCATGGCCGAGGTGACGGCGCTGCTGGCGGGGCTGCGCGGCGGAACACCGCCCGCCGTCCCCTACGACCCCGCCGAGCGCAGCCGGGCCGCGGCCCGGATCGGCCGCACGGCACCAGCCACACCGGCCACGGAGGGCGGGGGCGAGCCGGTGGACGGCCCGGCCGGTGAACCGGTGCAAAGCGGGGCGGACGGGCTGGGTGAGAATGCAGCGGCCGACGGTCCAGTGGCGGGCGTGCTGGCCGAAAGCCCGACGGCGGACGGGCCGACCGCCGACGGGCCGACCGCCGACGGGCCGACAGCCGACGGGCCGACAGCGGACGGGCCGACAGCGGAGGCCCGCCCCACGTGAAGGCCGCGATCATGGGGGCCGGCTCGTGGGGAACCACGTTCGGCCAGGTGCTCTGCGATGCCGGCACGCCATCGGTGGTCTGCTGCCGCAGGCAGGAACTCGCCCAGGCCATCAACGAACGGCACGAGAACCCCGACTACCTGCCCGGCATCGCGCTGACCCCGGAGCTGCGCGCAGTTGCCGACCCGGCCGTCGCCCTCCGGGGCGCCGACCTCGTAATATTCGCGGTACCCGCACAGTCGCTGCGGGAGAACCTGCGGCACTGGGCGGCACTGATCCCGGCGGACGCGCAGTTCGTCAGCCTGATCAAGGGGATCGAGCTCGACACCTGCAAGCGGATGAGCGAGGTGATCACCGAGGTGCTCGACGTCCCGGCCGGCCGGATCGGTGTCGTCTCCGGCCCGAACCTGTCCCACGAGATCGCCCAGCGGCAGTACGCGGCGACCGTCGTGGCCTGCCCCGACGAGGCCGCGGCGGTCCGCTTGCAGCGGGCCAGCCACACCGGCTACTTCCGGCCGTACACGAACACCGACGTGACCGGCTGCGAGCTCGGCGGGGCGGTCAAGAACGTGATCGCCCTAGCCGTGGGGATGGCGGTGGCGATGCAGCTTGGCGACAACACCCGGGCCATGCTGATCACCCGCGGGCTGGCCGAGATGGCCCGGCTGGGCACCGTGCTCGGCGCGTCCCCGCAGACCTTCGCGGGCCTGGCCGGCCTGGGCGATCTGGTCGCGACCTGCGGCTCACCGCTGTCACGGAACCGGACCTTCGGCGAGAAAGTAGGCCGCGGCCAGTCCGTCGCCGCGGCCTCCTCGATGGGCGGCCAGATCGCCGAGGGAGTGAAATCGTCGGAGTCCGTGCTCGCCCTGGCCCGCAAGCACGGCGTCGAGATGCCCATCACCGAGGTGATGGCGGCGGTCATGCACGAGGGCCTGCCCGTCCCCGAGGCCGCGACCATGCTCGCGTCACGCTCGGCGAAGCCGGAATGGTACGGGTCGTAGGCGGTGACCGCGCCCGGCCGGGCCGTCGAGATGAAGCCGGCCCAGCCCGGCCCCGAGAGGTGACCTTGTGGACGTAGTGCGCGGGCAGCTGGGCGAGAACACCCGCGCGGTGCACCTGCCCCCGGCGCCCGTGCCCGAGCAGGAGCCGCTGGGCACACCCGTGCACCGGACGGCGGCCTTCGCCTTCCGGACGAACCCGAGGGCGTGCGCTTCGGCGTGATCGTCACGGTCACGCCGCACGGCGGCCGGGCGGCGGGCATGGCATTCGCCGACCGGCTGCAGATCGCGCAGATCGCCACCTCGCTGGGCGGCACCCACATCAAGGTCAGCCACGCCGCGTCGACCACGCACCGCCAGCTGGATTCCCGTGCGCTGCATAGTGCGGGCACCGACCCGGGCGCGGTACGGTTCTCCATTGGACTCGAGGACGCCGAGGACCTCATCTCCGACGCCTACGTGGCGTTGGACTCCCTGGGCCGGCCCTGACGGCTAGGCCGGCAGGCCGGCAGGCCGGCAGGCCGGCCGCTCGCGGGTCGGTGATCAGCGCGCAGGATGCGAGCGGAGGAAAAGCGTGGACGAGCACAGTACGGACGGGCAGGACGCGGGCGGGCCGAGCGCTTACGGGCCGGGCGCGGACGGGCAGCGTGCCGGCGGGCAGCGCCGCATCCGGGTCGCGGTGGTCTTCGGCGGCCGGAGCTCGGAGCACGCGATCTCCTGCGCGAGCGCCGCGCACGTACTGCCCGCCCTCGATCCGGCCCGGTATGACGTGGTGCCGATCGGCATCGCGCGAGACGGCCGCTGGCTGCAGGTCTCCGGTGACCCGGAACGGCTCGCGATCGGCGCCAGTGGCGAGCTTCCGTCGGTGGACGCGCTCGCCACGCCCGGCGCGGAGATCGCGGCGCGGCCGGGCAGCGGCCCGGGCGGCCTGACCGTGCTGAGCCCCGGGGACGTCCCCCGCGATCTGGGGACGGTGGATGTCGTGCTGCCTCTGCTGCACGGCGCCTACGGGGAGGACGGGACGATCCAGGGGCTGCTGGAGATGACCGGCGCACGCTACTGCGGGGCCGGCGTCTTCGCCAGTGCGGCCGGCATGGACAAGGAGTACATGAAGCTGATCTTCGCCGCGCACGGGCTGCCCATCGGGCCGTACGTGGTGGTGCGGGACCGCGACTGGGCCGGGGCCGCCGTGGGCGGCCAGGCGGGCCCGGTGGCCGTAACGGCCGACCTGGAACGAAAGCGGGTCCTGGAGGACATCAGCGAACTTGGCTGGCCGGTGTTCGTCAAGCCGGCCCGGGGCGGTTCGAGTGTGGGCACGTCCAAGGCACACGACGCCGGCGAACTCGAGCAGGCCATCGAGGCGGCCCGCGAACACGACCCCAAGGTCCTGGTCGAGGCCGCAATCGACGGCCTGGAGATCGAGTGCGCCGTGCTGGAGGGCACCGGCGGCGGGCCGCCCGAAGCCAGCCTGCCGGGCCAGGTCATGGTGGGCGGCGGCGCGGACTTCTACGACTTCGAGGCCAAGTACCTCGTCGGGGAGACCCACATGATCGTCCCGGCGCCCATCCCGGAACCGGCGATCGCCGAGATTAGGCGGCTGGCCGCGCTGGCCTTTGACGCGATCTCCACTGAGGGCCTGGCCCGGGTGGACTTCTTCTACACCCCCGACGGCCGGGTCCTGGTCAACGAGATCAACACGATGCCCGGGATGACGCCCGCTTCCGGCTTCCCCAAGATGTGGGCCGCTACCGGGCTGCCGCTACCGCAGCTGATGGACCGGATCATTGAGACAGCCCTGCACAAGCGCCCAGGATTGCGGTGTTAGCCCGGGGCCCCCCGGAACCCCCCGCTCGCTGTGCTGGCCCGGGGGGCGACCCCCCGGAACCCCCCGCTGCGCTCCGCGCCCCGCGGTGGTACTTCGCCGACACACCGGCCACTCACCCGAGCCTTCGGCCCGGGATCGTTAGGCCGGTAACGATCGCCCCGCCGTGACCCGCTGCGGTGCTCGCCGACAGCACCAGCCACTCACCCGAGCCTTCGGCCCGGGATCGTTAGGCCGGTAGCGCCTCGCCGTTGGTTCTCGGCGTAACGCGTGTGATTCTGTTCGGGCCTGCTCGCGTGGGCACGGGCGGACTGGGCCGCCCGTGCCGCACTGAGACCGGTGCGGCGAGGTTACTTCTTCTCGCCGTTGACGAGCGCCTTGAAGTCCGCGCCAGGGCGGAACTTCGGCACCGAGGACTCGGGTACCTGGATGGCCGCCCCGGTGGCGGGGTTGCGCGCGGTGCGCGCCGGACGCTCGCTCTTCTCGAAGACACCGAAACCGGTGATCGCGACCTTGTCGCCCTTTGCCACCGCCTCCTGGATCGTGTCCAGGACGGCGTTCACGGCCTCGGTAGCGGACTTCTTGTCCCCCAGCCGACCCGAGATCGCGTCAATCAGATCACGCTTGTTCATAATCTCACTCCTGCGGTTCCCCCACGGGAGGTCGCGC
>JBEKCN010000532.1:0-4100 GCA_050014855.1 Streptosporangiaceae bacterium
GATCACCCCGGAGCTGTCCAGGACGGCGGTCGCGTCCGGCAGCGCGTCCAGGATCGCCCGGAGCCTGGCCGGGGATTCTTCCCGCTGGCGTCCTGCGGATTCCCCGGCGGTGTCGTACCGCGGAACCTCGCTGGCCAAGTCGCCGTCGTCCGCGGCGGCCGGCCTGTCCGCTGCTGCGCGCTCATTCCCGGCCCGTCGGGCGGCAGCAATTCGCCTGGCTTCCCGCACGGTAGTCACCTGCCCGACGAGCTGTGCGCGGTCAGCCTGAGCGGCCAGGATCTGATGGCCTGACCAGGAAAGGTAAGGCGAGCGCTCATAGCGCCGATAGCCTTTCGCCACCCTCCCGTAGCTGAGCAGCGCCGCGTGTTCGACGCCTACTTCGGCCGCATAGCGTGCCACCGAGTCAGCGCCATACGCCGTCTCCACCTCGCAGTCCAGGTCACCCAGCTCCCACTGGAAGGCGGTTACCGCACGCCCGCATTCGCCCACGGCGCGACTGCCGGCCTCCACCAGCTGTTCCCAGGTCCGGCTCATTGCTGATCCTCATATAAGTGGTGCCGTATTCAAAATGACGCCAGCACGTTAAGGAGGACATTATCAGCCGTATCGGCCGAGACGCGGATTCTGCTACCGCAGCAATTCCGGGCATTCCACGTTTGCGGGCTAAATTATGTTAAGCGCCTCGACTCTCGCTCAGATCGCTTTATTCCGGCTTATCCGAGGTCGTAGTACAGGACAACATCAGCACCGGCAGGGCGATCGCGGTGGGCGTCTGGTTGGCGACGGCGGCGCCTCCGGCCAGTTCGGCGAGCACGACGCCGAAAACCACGATCCACCCCCCACGGCCGCCTCGAAAGGCTGCGTCAGCAGCGGCGCCGGCTTCGGCCGCCGGTCATCCACGGGGAAACAGCCGCGAGACGGACGGCCATCCATGGCGCCGGGACCAGCTCATGTCGGCTCCTGAGAGATGGCGTGATGTGCCCCTCCGGCGGAGAGCGTACCGCGGTGCCAGCCCCTCCGGTTAGCCGTTATTTAGGGATATCGGCATCCATTGTCGCCGGTGTGGTCTGGGTCAGAAGGACGACCCCGATACACATCACGGCGAATGCGACTGCCGCCAGAGCCAAGATGGCGGCGTCGGGTACGAAATGCTCATCGAACAGCCACACACTCAAGGCGATACTGACCAGCGGGTCAATGATCACCAGGAACGGCTGGGAGCTCCGCAATGGTCCAACGTGCAGCGCGGCCTGCTGCAGCAAGACGCCGGCGACGCCGCTCACCGCAAGGGCGTACACCGGCCAATGCAGGAACATTCCGCCCACCCCGAACTGGGTGAACGTGTCCGTCACGGTCTTTATGAACACGGCCACGAGCGCCCACATGACCGCGGCCGCGGAGGCGTCGAGAGCGGCGCGCCGGCCCGGGGATCCCCACCGCGCCAGGGCGGCCAGCGCGGCAGCAGCGACCGTGCAGCTCGCTGCGGCCACGATCCAGTGATGACTGGTCGGAGTGGGCCGGCCGCCCCGGGGTTCCCCGGCGACGAGGAACACGGCCAGGCCCGCACACGTCAAAAGGCCGCCGCCCCACGCGATTGGGCGGATGGACTGGTGAAGCGAGAACTGGCGCAGCAGGAGCGCGAAAATGAGCTCGGTAACCAGGAGCGGCTGCACGACCGAAACCTGGCCATTGTGCAGAGCGAGGGCCTGGAACAGGAACGATCCGGCCAGGGCCACCCAGCCCAGGAGCCACAGTGGATTGCGGAATAGGTAGCGGACCAGGCGCCAGCCCGAGCTCCGGCGCGGATCAGCGGTGCTGGCGATGTGCTGCGTGATGACACTGACCGCGTTGGACAAGGCGGCCAGCAAAGCGAAGAGGATTACCACAGCGGGCTGAGTCTGATCGCCAAGCCGATGAGAACAAGGTTAACCACCACGGTCGTCCGCCCTCTCCCACCCAGCGGAGGATCCCTTCCCCCCGACTCTGCCCGGGCGGTCTTCGGGATGTCGTCACCCTGGCGGGGTAATCGTTGGCTGCTGGCGTGACCAGCCGGGCCGGTCCCCGGGACGTCGAATTTGTAGGCCAGGCCGGCCTGCGGCCGGAGGACTTGAAGTGGGCCGTGGCCGGTCCAGTAGGCCACCTGGAAGTAGAGCCCGTCGGTAGCGACGATCCACAGGCCCGAGCCAGCCGCGGCCCAGCGCACCGAGACGACGTCGCTGGCACCTGCCGGGAATGCTCCAACGACTGCGGGCAGGCTGGCCACCGGTATCGGCCCGCCCGGGAGACGGACCAGCGTGCGAGCACTGATGTCCGCAACGTAGACGGAGGTGCCGGCCACCACCCCGCGGTGATCGATGATGTCGAGCGGAAGAGCGAAACGCCGGCCGGCCGGATCGAAATCTGACGTGTCGTTGGGATCGATCACGGTGCCCGGCGGCAGAGCGATCTGCGTGCCCGGACGGCCCCGCAGATCGGTGATGTGCAGCGGGCAGCCAGCCGCGCAGGTCGCAGGCTGCCAGGCCACATCATCCGGGTCGGCGCCGGCGATGATCGCGTTCCCAGGGACGCCGGTGGGCTCGGCGGCGCCGTTCGACGCGTCGATGAGCGCCAGCTTCTGGTCGGGGCCGCGGACGAACAGACCGCGGACGGTGGCGGCGACCAATGCCCGGCTCCCCAGGTCGCGGGTCCCGGTCAGGCGGTGGCCATCCTCATCGACGAGCCACGCAGGGCTGCCCGCCGGCCCATTGCCCCAGGGCGGCGCGGCCTGCTCGGCCCAGATATCGCGGCGGTCGGGGGCCAGAGCCATGTAGTTCGCCCGGGCGATGATGCGCGGGGCGCCGGTGCCCGACGTGCTGACCGGGACGAAGATGACGTCTCCGATGTCGGGAAGGCCCGCTGAGCCATGGCTGAAAATAAGCGCGACGATACCGCCAGCCGCCGAGGTGATCTGCTGCACCGCAGGATCGGAGCCGAGCGGATCGCCGGCCGCCGCCGCACCCAGCAGCACGGTGGTCAGCGAGGCGGGCGCCCGGCCCCCGACATTCAGCAGCTGCAGCTGGTCGCCGCCGAGGAACAGGCTGGTGCTGGGCGCGCCGCCCGGCGGCAAAGGAGTTCCGTGCAGCATCGGCGGCGCCGTCAGGGCCACGGATGACGGTGCTGCCTGGGCCCGGGGGCGCGGCGGGTGGTGGGAACCAGCCAGGATCAGGTGGAGGGCGGCACCACTGACGATGAGCACGGCGGCCGTCGCGCCGGCGATCAGCCGCCAGGGCCGGGCCGGGCGGCGATCGGGATCACGGCCGCCGCTGATCACGTCGAAGACCGGCTCGTCAGGCACAAAGCCAACGTACAGTTGGCACGGCGCGGCGATGAGTCTGGCGCAGCCGGTTCGTCTGAACTGACGATAATCACCGCTCTGCGATTGATGGGTAGCTGACATGGATGACATCGGCCTGTCACGTGCCGTCGCCACCGAGCTCGCGGCCCTCGCCGACCTGCTCGGCTCCGCCACCGAGGCACAGTGGGACACCGCCTCGCTCTGCGAGGACTGGCGGGTACGCGAAGTGGTCGCGCACATGACCATGGCCGCGCGGTACTCCGAGCCGGAGTTCATGGCCGAGCTGGGACGCTGCGACTTCGACTTCGGGCGCCTGTCCAACAAGATCGCCAGCCAGGACGCCGAGCTGCCCACGGCTGAGCTGGTCGCCGACCTGGGCTCCGAGGTGATGCGCAACTGGACGCCGCCGGGCGGCGGATGGCACGGCGCCCTGTCCCATGTGGTTATCCATGGGCTCGACGTGACGGTGCCGCTCGGGGTGCCGCGGCGATCGCCGGATGGCACCGTCCGGGTGATCCTCGAGGACCTCACCGAGGGCGGCGGGCCCAACCCATTCGGCGTCGATGTCGCGGGGCTCAGCCTGCAGGCCACCGACATCGACTGGTCGTACGGATCGGGCCCGCCGCTGCTCGGGCCGGCTGAGGATCTGGTCCTGGTGCTCAGCGGCCGGAGCGGTAGGGTCGCCGGGTGGGAAGACCGGATGCGGCACCGGTGAGCCGCTCTTTACTCGTGGGGAGACGACAGTGGGCCGGGTCGAGGTCGACGG
>JBEKCN010000533.1:0-4098 GCA_050014855.1 Streptosporangiaceae bacterium
GTGACCGGTCCTGTCCGCGCGACAGGAGGGATGCGTACCGCGCGGTCGGCCGGGGGTGAACGTGCTGGTCCTGGTGGTTCGCGCCATGTAACGCTCGTGCTCGCCTCGAAGCTGCGCCTGCCGGCCGGGCGCCCCGGTGCCGTGGTCCGCCAGCCCCTCCTCAGTCGCCTCAGTGAGGATCGGCCTGCTCGGCTGGTGGTCATCAGCGCGCCGGCGGGCTGGGGGAAGACCTGCCTGCTGCGCGACTGGCGCCTGGCCGATATGGCATCGCGCACCGCGTGGGTGTCGGTGGATCCGGGCGACAATGACCCGGTGCGGTTCTGGGCGCATGTCATCGCCAGCGTGGCGGGCGTGTCGCCGGGCTTCGGCGCGGCGGCCTTGCCGGTGCTCACGGCTCCGGGCGCCGGCAGCACGGACGCGGTCCTGCCCATGCTGGTCAACGAGCTGGAGGTCCTGCCGGCCCCGGTGACGCTGGCACTCGATGATTATCACCTCATCTCCAACCAGGACATCCTCCGTTCGGTCGCTTTCATGGTCGAGCACCTCCCCCCGGCTGTCCGGCTGGCCCTGGCCGTTCGGGCCGACCCGGAGTTGCCGCTGGCCCGGCTGCGGGCGCGGGGTGAGATGTTCGAGATCCGGGCCGATGATCTTCGGTTTACCGAGGCCGAGACGGCCGCGCTGCTCAACGGGACGCTGGGCCTGGCCCTGGGGCAGGCGGACATCCGCGCGCTGCAGCAGCGCACCGAGGGGTGGGCCGCCGGCCTGTACCTGGCCGGGTTGTCGCTGCGCGGCCGTCCCGAGCCATCCGCGTTCATCCAGGCCTTCGCCGGCGACGACCGCCAGATCGTGGACTACCTCCTGGCCGAGGTGCTGGACGGCCTGCCGGCGGAGATCCGCTCGTTCCTGCTGCGGACTTCGGTGCTCGACCGGTTGTCCGGGCCGCTGTGCGACGCAGTGACCGGCGGCAGCGGATCCCAGCGCATCCTGGAGGAGATGGAGCGAGCCAACCTGTTCCTGGTGCGCCTGGACACCAGGCGCAGTTGGTACCGGTACCACCAGCTGTTCGGCGAGCTGTTGCGACACGAGCTAGACCGGGCCGAACCGGGGCTCGCGGTGGTGCTTCACCGGCGCGCCTCGCAGTGGCACCAGGCTCACGGGAATCTGGCCGAGGCCATCGGTCATGCGATCTCGGCCGGAGACCTGGCCGACGCCCGGGAGCTGATCGCGTCCGGGTGGCACGCCTGCTTCAACGAGGGCCTGGTCGAGACGGTGGAGTCCTGGCTGGACAGGCTGCCGCCCGAGATCGTGGCGGACGACGCCCGGCTGTGCCTGGTCCGGGCCTGGCTGGCCCGGAACCTGGGCCGGCTCGACGAGGTCGAGCCGTGGGTCCAGGCCGCGGAGGCCGGCATGCCGCAGGGCCCGCTGCGGGAAGGGATCACCTCGGTCGAGTCGGCCGCCTGCATGCTGCGGGCCGGCTACCGGCAGATGGCCGGGAACCTCGCCGGGGCCGAGCCGTCCAGCCGCCGGGCGGTGGCGCTCGAAGAATCGGGGACGCCCCGGTGGCGAGCGGGGTCGCTGGCGACCTTGGGCGCGAACCTGTGCTGGCAGGGCCGGGACGGCGAAGCCGTTGCCGTCCTGGACCAGGTCGCGGGGGCCGGCCGGCCGCTGGCCAACAACCTAGCCGCCGTGTGGGCGATAGGCTGCCTGAGTGCCATCCGCGCCCGGGCCGGTGATCTCGACGCCGCCGAACGGCACGCCCGGCAGGCCACCGACCTGGCGTACCAGCATGGTCTTGGTGAGCACTGGATAACTGCCACGGCGGTGATCACCATGGCTGACGTGCTGGACCGCCGCGGCCGGACGGCCGCGGCCGAGGCGACAGCGCTCAGGGGCCTGGAGCTGGCCCATCGGGGCGGGGCGCGGCTGGAGACCGCCTGCGCGCTACTCTGCCTCGCCCGGATCAGGTTCCACGACGGGAACAGCGACGATGCCCGGGCGCGGCTGCGAGCCGCCAAGGAGATCATCGCCGCCTGCGCCGACCCCGGCGTCCTGACCGAGCTGATGACCCGGACCAAACTGGTGCTGGCCGCGCGGACCGCGATGACTGGCCAGGCCCCTGGCCGGCTGGCACAGCCGCTAAGCGGTCGCGAGCAGGAAATCCTGCGCTGGCTCAGCAGCGACCTTTCCCTGCGGGAAATCGCCAGCCAGCTGTTCGTCTCCTACGACACCATGAAGACCCATACCCGGCACGTCTACCGCAAGCTGGGTGTCTCGACCCGGAAGCAGGCGGTCAGCCAGGCCTGGGACGGTGATATTCGCTGACCGCCGAAGATCAGCCAGTTCCAGGTCTGCCGTCGATCTGCGCACGAACTCGGTCGTCTCCGGCCTCTTACGTCCACGTCGCGCGGACCTTCCCCGCCTAGACCATCCGGCATAGCCGGGCAATCAATCACCCGGGTGATACCGGTGCCAGGGGTGATGGATTATCACCCGTGCCGGCCTGACAGTGAACCTCGGCCGAAGGGCGGAGGAGACATGGCATCAGCAGTCCGGTACCGGATCAGCGTCCGAGGGCGATTGACCGAGCGCCTCGGTTCCGCATTCCACGGGATGATCCTGGAGCCGGCCGCGGGACAGACGGTCCTGGTCGGCGAGATCCGCGATCAGTCCCACCTGTACAGCGTCCTGGACCGGGTGCGCAGCCTGGGCCTGGAGCTGATCAGTGTGGAGCCGTCACCTACGGACCCAGCGACTAGGGAACCGGGGCAGGGCGCGAGGTGACACGCGCCACCAGCTGCCTGTTCCCCTCTCATCGGCCGACAAGCCCGGCGAGCACCAGCTCTGCCAGGCCTGACAAAAGCAAACACCATCACGGAAAAGAGGCTCACACATGAAACGCCGAATATTCAGACCGGTCCCGGCAAGAAAACGCGGGCCGATAGCCGTGCTCGCGGCGGCGCTTGCCGCGGCCGCGTCGCTCGGTATTGTCGCGTACGGGGGAACGGCCGCGTCGGCCGCGCCGGCCGCTCGGGCGGCCCGGGCGCAGGTCCCGGCCGAGGCCGACGGGCTGGGGCAGCTCAGCGGCATCCTACCGGCGAGCCACCTGACCCTGCCAAGCGCGATCGAGGTCAACCTCAGCCAGGAGTACGTGCGGCTTCCGATCTACCCGGGGATCGCCTACGCCGGCACTTCCCATCAGGAGACGGTCTGGTACATCCTGGAGGACGCCTCCACCTCCGGCGCCGCGGACGACCTGGGCGTGAACTTCGCGCCCAAGCTGGCCAACATGGGCATCTCCTGCCCGGCGTGCGTGCAGACCGTCCACCTGATCAACCCGTCGCCGGAGCAGAACCATTTCGGCCCGGCCCTGATCAGCTTCGCGGGCGCGCCGGACTTCAGCCCCACCCGCATCGCGGTCCCCGGACCGGACGGGTTCCCGCTGGCCAAGTTCCAGCCCGGCGCGGTGGCCGGCCCCGGCTACACCCCGTTCATCCAGATCGCCGGGTCGGACACCATCTACAACGCGCCGATCGTCGCCACCGGCAACGGCCCGTACGACGTGGTGAACCACACCAACACCTCCGACAAGGTGATGGGCATCCACATCGCCCCGTCCCCGGCGGACTCGCCGTCCGGGGCGTTCCAGGAGTCGTGGGCAGACTTGCTGATCACCAAGGGCTTCGACGGCAGCCAGCCGATCGTCTACCTGTCCACCGACGCCGGCCAGCCGCTGACCGCGGTGCTGGAGCGGTCCACCTACGTGCCCGCGCTGAACGACGTCTCGTTCAACGGCGGTGACGACTTCCTCGGCTCGGCCCGCGAGCGGCTGTTCGGCTTCGTCAACGGGCAGACCGGCGTCAACAACCCGAACGCCCAGGGGTTCTCGCACTTCGCCAAGGACAGCCCGATATCGGAGAACGCGGTGCAGACCAACACGGCGTTCATCAACGCCATGCGCTACGGCGGCGACATCCTGAACGTGTTCGGGGACTTCCCGACCCTGACCGACCCGCGGCACGCCGACGCCTACAGCCCGCTGTGGGACGCCCAGCTCGGCATGTGGACCCCGAAGGCGGTCAGCGAAGGCCTGAACAAGCG
>JBEKCN010000534.1:0-5746 GCA_050014855.1 Streptosporangiaceae bacterium
GAGGTCCGCGCCCTGCTCGCCGGCATACCGCAGCAGCGTTCCGAGTGACGGCTGCCGCACTCGCGTGCCAATGTTATGCGCCAAGGGGAGGCAGCGATCTGCCAGGCGCGCTGCACGCGGCGGCAGTCATCCAGTCAGCAGGGGGGGTCGGCCCCGGTGGACAGAGTGCCACTTCGGGCCGTGTTTCGCCGGCAGGCGCAAGGACGCCGCGCCTCGCGGACGCGCGCTGCCGGGGCCGATCCAGCTAAGCACATTTAAGAGCAGACCGAGGCAGTCGACCGCTTTCCAATGGTTACGCTAAGTAATGATCTGTAGTGAAGTGTAATCATGCCTGCTGAATCGCGGTGTTCGCCATACTCGTCCGCGCTAAGACGAGCGGACGCAACGTGACGCAACGTACGGTCGGCCGTCTCGGTCGGGGCCGCGGCACTGCGTCGCGTTCATGGGGAGGGATCGCACGATGCGTGATCCAGAGTTGGTCGCGCGTGCCGGTGACGCCGCAGCGCGGCTGGAACAGGCATGGGAGCGCTGGCGAGCGCTGCACGGGCTGGCGGGGCCTTCGGACTCGCTGGCCAGCTATGTAGGTTACTCACTCAAGGAGCCGATGGGTCAGCCACGCGTGGTGATCGGCGTCGCTGCCACGGAGGCCGAGTACTTCGCGGATTTCCTTGAGAATCACGACTGCGCCGCAGTCGCGCAGGAAGATCTGCGGCCAGTGAACGGCTCAGATGAGCTGCCGGTCAACGGGAACACGCTCACGCCCCGCGACATGGCGTCCGAGCCGACGGTCCGCCCGGATCCGGCGAATCAGGACAACCCCGGCCCCGCGGGTGCGGAGCGCCCGGCACCCACCCCCCCGGAATCGTCGCCTGGCGCCCCGCGGGTGCGGAGCGCCCGGCGCTCGCCGCCCCGGGAACGTCGCCGGGCCCGATGACCCCGGCCTTCATCAGGCGCCGGTGGAGGTCGGCCGTCCGCAGCACACCGCGACCCCCTCGCCGCCGAACTGGCCGGCTGGGCGTCTGGTCAGCTGCCGGGACAAGCGTCAGAACAGCTGGCCAACTGGGCCGCGGCCGGATCGGCGCCAGCCAGGACCACGGACGACATCATGGACGGGTCCCGCACCGTACGTTAGCCGGGCCGCCGGTTCGCTGGCGGTGATGCCGGTACTCGGCAGGGCCGACACCTGGGGAAGGTCCCGGTCCAGCTGAAGCGGCTTCCATTACCGGCGGACGAGCTCTCTTTAGAGGTTTCACAGCTTCGGCTCAGCTTGGTGTCAGGTAATACGCCCAAGCTCACCAATAAGAGGGATAAGCCCTCTTCTCCCCAAGACGTCTGGGCCCGGCACGGCCAGGCCCCGGGCCGGGCCCAGACATCGGGACGCGCAGCGCGCAAGCTCTCGGGATCCGGTGGCTACGACGTCGTGGTCACGGTCGGCGTGAGATCGGTAGTGCAGTACATGCACTTACGGGCCCCGATCGGGATCGTGCTGAGGCACTCCGGGCAATCGCGCTCGGTCGCCGCCTGGTTCCGGGTGATCAGGTCCAGCAGTCGGCCGAAGGGTGCCACGACCAGGAAGTACACGACGCCGGCGATAATGAAGAACGTCACGAGCGCGTTGATGAAGGCGCCGTAGGCAAACTTGCTGCCGTTGACTGTGAAGTACAGGTTGCTGAAGTTCGGCTTGCCGCCGGCGGCGGCGATCAGCGGTGTGATGAGGTCCTTGACCAGAGCGGTAACGATGGCCGTGAAGGCCGTGCCGATGACCACCGCGACCGCGAGGTCGATCAGGTTCCCCCGTAGTAGGAACTTGCGGAAACCGCTCACGCGGCGTCCCCTTTCTGCCGCTTTCTTCGGCTGGATTACTGCCCGTTTCTGGCTGTCCCGCCCTCGGCCGTACTGTGCACGACCCGGAGGCCGCCGCTTCAGCCGGACCGGACCTGTGACGGCTGGGTCTCGCGGGTGGCGAAAGACAGCCGCCACTCCTCATCTGCCTGCCCGTCGATCTCCAGCACCCAGGTGAACCGTGCTCCCGCGGGCAGCTGAAGGACCGTATTGAAGGCGATCGGCACGTTGATCTCAGTCCCCGGGGCTAGGCCCGCAGGACGCCCGGCCTCGAACTGGCCACCCGCCTGGACCTGCTGCCCCCCGCTGAGCCCCGGCTGGCTGACCGGAGTCCCGTCTTCGTCCAGCAGGCTGAGCGTGAAGGAGATCTTCTCGTTCGTGTGCTGCCACGGGATGTGGAAGAGCACCGCGACCCCGCAGGCGACCGGGCCAGGACCGCAGACGGACCAGCCACCACCCGAGATGAACAGCTTGCCGTCGGCCACCTGTGCGTGGTCGGCCAGCATCATCGTGACCCTCATGGATCCGTTACCGCCTAAAAATCGGAGATCTCGCGGACGATCAAGGAAGCGTTACTGGGCAAGACCTTAGACAGGACGGGCCCGAGGATGATTCTGGTCTTTCCGGCGCGCGAAGGCGTAAACACCTGAGTAATACGGATGTCTGCTGGCCAGGTCCGCGGTGTTCCGGCCGGTCGGCTGTGGCCGCGGGAAAGGGGAGCGCGGGCCCTGGCGTGCGGAGCGGCTCAGCGTGGCCATGTTGCCTCGGCCGGTGACCTCTTGCGCAGGTCATCGCGGATCTCCTGGCCGAGGCGGCGGGTCTCTCTGCGGTTGAGCAGCGCCCCGGCGGCGGCGCCGGTCAGCAGCGGGCCCAGTGAGACAGCGCTGCGGCCCGCCCGGGCCGCGAGACGGCGCTGCAGGCGGCGCCCGAGCGGTGAGCCCATGGCCAGGACCACCCCGCCAGGCGTCAGCGTGACGCCGCCCCGGTGCGCCCACGCACCGACAAAGGCCGTCATCCGGCTGGCGAAGTCACCGGGCGGCCGCATGCCGTATACCTCGTGCAGTTCGGCGATGAGCTTGATCTCGATTCCGACCAGCGTCAGGGTCTCGGTGACGACCTCAGCCGGAAAGGCGGGGGCCACCGGAAGGACCGACCAGATGCCCACCGTGGCGCCCACCGCGGCCGACGCGCGGGAGGCGCCCTCGATCAGGGCATCGGCGAGCTCGTCGGGGGACTTGCCGGGGAACTGGGCGCGCAGCGTGGCCTGGTCACGGACGGGCAGGCGAGGGGCCAGGGCCAGTACCTCACCGGCCAGCCAGCGGCCTCCCCGCTGCACCCCGCGCCGGGCCAGGCGTGTTCCGCGGCCCACGACGCTGGTGCCCTTCCCGGTCGCCCCCGATCCGCGCCGTACCAGGTCTGGGCTGCGCCGTACGAGGTCTGGGCTGCGCCGTACGAGATCCGGGCTGCGCCGCGCCAGGTCCGATCCGCGCCGTACTAGCTCCGGGCTGCGGCGCACGGCGTCCAGTCCCCGGCGGGCGACACCCGACCCAGGGCTCACGCCGGACCAAGTCGCCGCGTCTGACCCTGCGGCCGCACCAGATCCGGATGCCGTACCCGGCTCGGGGACCGTATCTGCCCCGTCGGCTACGCCCGACCCCGGCACCGCACCTGACCCGTTAGCCGCACCTGGCCGCGCGGCCGTATCTGCCCCGTCGGCTATCCCCGGCTCATGGCCGTCGTCCGCATCGCGGCGGTCGGCGCCCCTCCCGCTGCGCCTGACCCGGGCGAGGGCTGAGCGGGCGACCTCGATCAACGAGCGGCCCGATGTTGGCTGTTCGGCCGACTCGCTCAGCTCGCCGACGATACTGGCGACCTCGCCGACATCAGGGGCCTCGGCGAAACTGTAATCCTCTGGCCCGGAATCCTCCGGCCCGGAATCCTCTGGCCCGGCCGACTCCCCGGAGGTCCCGCTGTCGTCGCGGCCACTGGTATCCATGCTCAAGCCCATACCCGTTCAGTGGCCCCTCGCACATCGGGCGGCCAAGATCACGTAGCATTCCCGCTCGGAGAAGCCGTCACGTCCGCAGCGCTGACGCCGGATGCCCGCGGCGGTGAGCTCGCTGCGCACCGGGCCCGCTACGTCGGCCGTATTCATCGCGCCTGCCGCCGGCCCGTTCATGATGCCTCCGTCCCGGCGGGGGTGAGGATATGGCCGTGCAGCACGGCCTCGGTGAGCAGCTCCTTGTACCCAATCGGACAGGACCACCCCGCGGCCCCATTCCTGGTGCTCGACCCGCATCCCGGCCGCGAACGCGTCGCGGGAGTGACTGGCCGGGGTGGACTGGCCGGCGTCGCAGTTGTCACACCGCCCGCAGGGATCGTCCGCGCCCTGGCCGAAGTACCGCAGCAGGAACCGCCGCCGGCAGTCGGTCAGCTCGGCGTACCGGCGCATCATCTCCACCCGCGAGCGTTCCACCGAGCGGTTGTGCGCGGCGATCTCGATTGCCTTCGCGGCGGCCTCGGCGGGCGGCGGGGCATCGGCGACGGGCTCGATGACGTTGTGCAGCCGGACGGCCCCGGCCGCCTCGAGGAGGTTGACCAGCCCGGTGAGCCTGCGCTCCGACATGTCCGCGCGTTCGGCCAGCTCACGCACTGACACCGGGGTCTGAGTGGCGGCCGCCACCTCGGCGAGCAGTTTCTCATCGGGCAGGCCGCCGGTGAAGAACCGCCGGAGGCCGAGGTCTTCGGACCGGTAGAAGCACACTGCTTGGGCCGCCCTCCCGTCCCGTCCGGCCCGCCCGACCTCCTGGTAGTACTCATCCAGTGAGCCGGGCACGGAGGCGTGGATGACGAAGCGGACGTCGGGCCGGTCGATGCCCATCCCGAACGCGCTGGTGGCGACGATCGTCGCCCCGGCCATGAAGATCTTCTGGGTCTCCTCGCGCGCGGCCCGGCTGAGCCCGGCGTGGTACGGCCGGACCCGCAGCCGCTGCGCGTACGTCTCCGTTTCCTCCCGGGTCGCCGCGTACACGATGCCGGTGCCGCTGAATCGCGTGGCCGCCTCCTCGACCGCGGCCTCCTTATCGGCGGCTTCGTGGAAGGCCCGTACCGCCAGGTGAATCTCCGGGCGGTCGAATCCGCGGATCACCTGAGCGGGTTTGCGCAGGCAGAGCCGCCGGATGATTTCCTCGCGGACCGGGGGAGCGGCGGTGGCGGTGAGCGCCGCTACGACCGGGCGGCGGGCCAGGGAACTGATCACGTCGCCGATCCGCAGGTAATCGGGACGGAAGTCATGTCCCCAGCTGCTCACGCAGTGTGCTTCGTCCACCGCGAGCAGCCGGGGCGGCGCCTCGGCCAGTATGTCGCGCACATCGTCGCGAGCCAGCTGCTCCGGGGCGAGGAAGACGAAGCCCGCCTGGCCGTCCCGGAGCAGGTCGTAGGCCGCGGCGCGGCGGCTTTCCGGTGCGTTCGCGTTCACCGTGACCGCGGTCAGGCCATGCGAGAGCAGGTGGTCGGCCTGGTCCCGCTGCAGCGACAGCAGAGGTGACACAACCACGGCGGGGCCGCCGAGCGCGATGGCGGCGAGCTGGTAGATCGCCGACTTGCCTGCACCGCTCGGCATGACGGCCAGGCAGTCACGCCTCGTGGCCAGCGCGGCGGCGGCCTGGTGCTGCCCCGGCCGCAGCTCGGGATAGCCGAAGACGTCGGCGGCGATCTGCCGCAGATCAGGTGTGGCGGACGTGGCAGGGCTCCTTACCGGCTAGTTACCGGCCAGCGGATGGCCGGGCCCAGGGTCCCGGGCCCGGTGTGCCGGTCATCTTTCCTGCTGCCACGAAATCACACGCACCCGGTCCGGCTCCGGCGGGATCAGCGCCCGGTCCCGGCCGCGGGCTGGCTGGCGGTG
>JBEKCN010000535.1:0-4090 GCA_050014855.1 Streptosporangiaceae bacterium
TCCCGCGCGGGACGTCGGGCCAGCGGGAGATCCCGACCACCGACGGCTTAACCGCCTGCCAGATGTCAATGAACGGGTGGCCCACGATCAGCACGCTTGGTTGCGCCAGCCCGGCCGCGATCCGGCTTTCCTTCGACCCGGGCACAAGATGATCGACGAGAACCCCCAGGCGGCGGCCCGGGCCGGGGCGGAATCCGGCCAAGATCTGCGGCAGGTGGTCGACGCCCTCGAGGTACTCCACCACCACGCCGACGTCCCGCAGGTCGTCGCCCCAGATCTTCTCCACAAGCTCGGCGTCGTGCCGGCCCTCGACGTAGATCCGGCTGGCCCGTGCCATCCGGGCTCGCGACGAGGGCGCCGCCACCGAACCGGAGGCGGTCCGGGTCGCGGCCGGCGGGGCCGCCGCCGGGACCGGCCGCACCAGCGTCACGGGTTTGCCCTCGAACAGGAAAGCTGCGGGCGCGAGCGGGAACACCCGCTGCCGGCCCTGCCGGTCTTCCAGCGTCACCGCCGCCTTGTCGCAGCTCACCACGGCGCCGCAGAAGCGGCCCTCGGCGTCCTCCACCACCAGCCCGTGCGCCGCTTCCAGCTGGGGGACCGGCGGCCGCCGGCGCCGCGGGCCCGCGGCGAGGACGTCGGATCCGTACTCCTGGCTTCGCATCGACACCTCCGCTAGGCCGGGACCGTACCCGATCGGGCCGCGGCCGGAGGAATCGCCACGCCGCACGACCGCCGTGCCGTGCCCGATTTGGCCTGATCATCAGCGGCACCGATTCATGCCGCATGACTACAGGCGCAACGGCGCGCATGGGACAATAGACTTAGCACTCGGAAAGCTTGAGTGCCAGGGGAGGTGAACACGTGCTGGACGAGCGGAAGCTTGCCGTTCTCCGCGCCATTGTGGAGGATTACGTGTCCACCCACGAACCGGTCGGGTCCAAGTCCCTTGTCGACCGGCACAACCTCGACGTGTCGCCGGCGACCATCCGCAATGACATGGCGGTGCTCGAAGAGCAGGGCTACATCGCCCAGCCGCACACCAGCGCGGGCCGGGTGCCGACGGACAAGGGCTACCGCCTGTTCGTGGACCGGCTGACGCACATGAAGCCGCTCTCCGCAGCCGAGCGGCGGGCCATCCAGACCTATCTGGCCCAGGCTTACGGGCTCGACGACGTGGTGCTGCGCACCGTGCGGCTGCTCGCGCAGCTCACCCGCCAGGTGGCCGTCGTACAGTACCCGTCGCTGACCCGCGCGGTGGTCCGGCACATCGAGCTGGTCCGGCTGGCGCCGGAAAAGCTGCTGGTCGTGCTGATCACCGACACCGGCCGGGTGGAACAGCGTACCGTCGACCTGCCGAATCCCTATGAGGACGAGGACGTCTCGCACCTGCGGGCGCTGCTCAACGCCAGCCTGGACGGGCGGCGGCTGACCGAGGCGGTCACGATCGTCGCCGGTCTTACCGACAGCGTTCCCCCCGACGGCCGGCCGAATGCGGAGGCGGTGTTCTCGGTCATCATGGCCAACCTGATGGAGCGGAACGAGGAGCGGATCGTCCTGGGCGGCACGGCCAACCTCGCGGCACCGGACTTCTCCCGGGGCCTGCGGGAGGTCCTGCAGGCCCTGGAGGAGCAGGTCGTGCTGATGCGGCTGCTCGGCGAGGCCAGCGACGAGTCCCTGCTGTCCGTGATGATCGGCACGGAGAACCCGGTCGAGGGGCTGCAGACCACGTCGCTGGTGACGAGTGCGTACGGTTCAGGCGGGGAGACATTGGCGCGGCTCGCCGTGCTCGGCCCGACACGGATGGACTACCCCGGGACGATGGGAGCGGTAAGCGCGGTGGCACGGTATGTCGGCGAAATCCTGATGGAGAGCTAGTGGCGACCGAGTACTACTCCGTCCTCGGAGTCCGCCGCGACGCGGGCCCGGATGAGATCAAGCGGGCCTACCGTCGGCTTGCGCGTGAACTGCACCCGGACGTGAACCCGGATCCGCAGACCCAGGAGCGGTTCAAGGAGATCACGCAGGCCTACGAGGTGCTCTCGGATCCGGAGAAGCGCCAGCTGTATGACATGGGCGGGGATCCGTTCGGCCGGGCCGACGCCGGGCCGGGCGGGGCCGGCGGGGCCGGCGGGTTCGGGCCCGGGTTCCCGTTCAGCGACATCATGGACGCGTTCTTTGGCCAGGCGGCGGGGGGCACGGCCCGCGGCCCGCGCAGCCGCGCCCGCCGCGGCCGGAACGCGACGATCCGGGTCGAGCTCGACCTGTCCGAGTGCGCGTTCGGCGCGACCCGCGAGCTGACCGTCGACACCGCCGTGATCTGCCCGACCTGCTCGGGTGAGGGCACTGCGCCGGGCACGCACCCGGAGACCTGTGATGTGTGCGGCGGCCGTGGCGAGGTAAGCCAGGTGGCCCGCTCGTTCCTCGGCCAGGTCGTGACGTCGCGGCCGTGCCCGCGCTGCGGCGGCTTCGGCACGCTGCTGCCCCGGCCCTGCCCCGAGTGCGACGGCGATGGGCGGGTCCGCACCCGCCGCACGATCAAGGTCCGCATCCCGGCCGGTGTCGAGGACGGCACGCACATCCAGCTGGCCGGTGAGGGCGAGGTCGGCCCCGGCGGCGGCCCGCCCGGTGACCTGTTCCTGGAGATCGCCCAGCGCCCGCACCCGATCTTCGAGCGCCAGGGCGACGACCTGCACTGCACGGTGACCATCCCGATGGTGGCGGCCGCGCTGGGGGCGACACTGTCGGTCGAGAGCCTGGACGGCCCGACCGACATCGACATCCGGCCCGGTACCCAGTCCGGTCAGGTGATCCCGCTCTACAACCACGGGGTCCAGCACCTGAACAGCTCAGGCCGCGGTGACCTGATCATCCACGTGACGGTGGAGACGCCGTCCCGGTTCGACCCCGAGCAGGAAAAACTGCTCCGCGAGCTGGCCAAGTTGCGCGGCGAGGAAGCGCCCCCGGGTAAGTTCTCCCCGGGCCAGCACGGCTTCTTCTCCCGGCTGCGTGACGCCTTCAACGGCCGCTGAGACGTCGTGAATAAGCCGGTCGCGGGACCGGTGCCGCGATTGACCGCACCGGTGTTCCTGGCCGACGGCGCGGACCTGGCTGCGGATCTGATCGTGCTTACCGGGGCGGAGGGCCGGCACGCCGCTACCGTGCGCCGGGTCCGACCAGGCGAGCGCGCCGACGTGACCGACGGGCAGGGCCTGCTGGCGGAGTGCGTGGTTACCGCGGCCGGCGCCGGGCAGGTCGAGCTGCGCGTGCAGACGCGGCGCGAGGTGCCGGTGCCGGACCCCCTTATCACCGTCGTGCAGGCCATCCCCAAGGGCGAGCGCGCCGAACTGGCCGTGGAGACCATGACCGAGGTCGGCGTGGACGTGATCGTGCCCTGGCAGGCCGAGCGCTGCGTGGCCCGCTGGCCGGCCGACCGGGCGCCCAAGGCGCTCGGCCGGTGGCGCTCGGCGGCCCGGCAAGCGGCCAAGCAGGCCCGGCGGGCCCGGGTGCCCGACGTGACCGGGCTGGCCTCTTCGGCCGATGTTGTGGCCCGGATCTCGGCCGCGGTGTTCGCCATCGTGCTCGAGCCGGACGCCGGCGTGGCCCTGTCTCAGCTGGCCCTGGCCCAGCCATCCGGGTCCCGGACATCCGGGTCCCCGCCATCCGGGTCCGAGACGGGCGTGGCCGGTCCGGAGAAACGATCCCCGCCCCCGCTGCCGGTCAGCGGGGACATCGTCCTTGTCGTCGGCCCGGAGGGCGGTATCAGCCCGGGCGAGCTGACGGCGTTCACCGACGCGGGTGCGACGTCGGTCCGGCTGGGTGAGTCCGTGCTCCGCACCTCTACCGCTGGGGCGGTGGCTGCCGCCGTGCTCATGACCGCGACCGGCCGCTGGTAGCCCTGTTACGTCACCCTGGGCCGAGTCTGGTTAGCGGGGCTGAGGCCGGTCAGCGCCACGGTCTCCTCGCCAGCCGGAGGGGCCTGCCGGCGCCTGCCCGTCAGCAGTGCGTGATGTCGTGGTGATGATGCCGCTCGCCGCAGATGTTCACGGTACTGCCCGCCTGCGATGATGCGGAATTCGCGGTACTGCCCGCC
>JBEKCN010000536.1:0-4088 GCA_050014855.1 Streptosporangiaceae bacterium
CTCGCCGGCAGCAGCTCGGGTTCTGACCCGTTCGGGTGGGGTACAGCTGCGTCCCGAGAGGGCAGCGTCTTCGCCGAACCGAATCGTCGGCCTTGGCCGGGCCGGGCGCGCCTTGATCGCCGCCGACGACGTGTATGAGGGGTCGGCCTTCGCTCGCCAGGCGCCAGCGCGGCGACCGCGTCTCTCTGAATGGACCGTCATCGCGCTGGGCATGACGGCGACAGATCATGGTCCTCACGCTTACCGGCCGGTCCAGCCAGCAGGATCTGGTTCGCGGCGATTCGTTACCGCATGCTGGCCCGCAGGTCTCGCGTCCTCGGCTGAGTGGGGTTGGCCCTATCTGACCGGATCTGCGCTCGGCCTTCCATTGGGTTCCGGCAGCGGCCCCGACAACAGGGCGGGCGTCAGGTGGAGGCGATGAACCTGTCAATAACCGCCGCGACCTTGGCTGGTTGCTCTTCGGCAACCCAGTGTCCGCTGTCGGCGATGATGGTGGTGGCCACGTAGTGCGCGCCGGCTTCGCCTAGGCCGGCTGCCACCTCGGGCAGCACAGTGGCGTGACAGTACTCGGCGAACGCGAGCTGGATCGGGGGGTCCACGATTTCGGTGTGGCGCTCGTTGCTGGCGATGTCGAGCGGGATTGCCCGGTACAAAGCGAAGCCCGCGGCCAGGCGCTGCGGCCCTTGGTATCCATGTGCATAAATGGCCACGTCGGCATCGGTGATCGCGTCCGGGTGCGCGGCGAACCGGTCGATGTGGCTGCGGAAGTAGCGGTGCTCCCGGCCGGCGATCAGCAGTTCCGCCAGGCCGGTCTCGCCCGACATGGTCTGGTGGAATCCGATGTGCCAGAACGCCGATGATGTGAACAGGTCCTCGCAACCGCCGACTCCTGCGATCGGGGTATCCAGCAGCATCAGACCGCGAACCTGCGCAGGGTAGCGGCGCAGGTAGGCGTATGCGACTTGAGCCCCCATGCCATGGCCCACGACCAGCGGGCGCTGGATGCCACGCTGGTCGAGGCTAGCGTGAAGATCCCCGCAGATCGACCACTTATCAAACCGGTCGGTCGCTGGCTCAGAGGAGCCGATGCCGGACAGGTCGTAGGCAAGCGCGTGGCAGTCCGAGGTGAGCAGTGGTGTCACGTGCCGCCACGCGTACGAGGTCTGCGGCCACCCGTGCAGCAGGACCAGCGGGATCGTCCCGCTGCCGTGCTCTACCAAGCCGAGCCGCCGGGCTGACGCCTGCCGACGGTCGACATCGTCCCATCCGGAGCCGCTCCGGCCGTGATCGCTGACCACGTTGCTGACTCTAGCCAGGCCGCGGCGCCGGGCGCGCTCACCCATTCAGGTGAGAACATCGAGGTCCGCGCGGGCAGCACACAATCGAGCAGGCTCACGGCAACCCGTTCCCCATTCGTCGAGTTCTCCCATGGCCTCTAGGAAGAGGGCATAGTCGTGACCGAATCCGGCCGGGCCACCGCCACGGGCGCCAAGGAGCTGCTCGCCCGCAAAGCCCTGTCCGTCGAGATTGCGATGTAGTTGTCCGACAGCGCGAATGCCACAACGGCAAGACCAACCGGGAGATCACCACATACCTGTTCGTATCACCGCGCACCGTAAGCGCCCACGTTCGCCACAGTTTCGAGAGTTCGAGAGTCGAGTCTCGGGCCAGCTGACCAGCGTGGCCGCCGATCGCCGATTGGACATCGCCCAAACGGGCGATGCGCGGGGGCCTGGTCCCTGTCACCCTGGCCAGCAGATATGTCATTTCCCTCAGGTGGTGCCGTGCGGTCAGGACCCTTGCGAGGCCGTAGCGAGCCGATGGCCAGTGCGCTGTCGGCGCTGCGTGGTGCAAGCCAGCACGGAACCAGTTCCAGCGTGGTGATCTCCGGGCCTGCCGGTATCGGCAAGACCGCGCTCCTCGCGGAGATCTGTGAGCACGCGACCCGCATGAAGATCCGGGTCGGCCGCAGCAAGTGCGATCCGATCGAGCAGGTCTGCCCTGGGGCCCCGGTGATCGCGGCGCTGCGCTCAGGGCAGGACCCGCTGACCACGGCGGAACAGTACGAGCAGATCGCCCGCGTGATCAGCGAACCGCTGCTGCTCGCCGACCGCATCGCGTGCCGTCTGGAAGACCTCGCCGCCGTGCATCCGTTGCTTGTTGCGATTGATGATCTCCAGTGGGCCGACCGGGTCAGCCGGTTCCTCCTGCGCAGTCTGCTGTCGCGGCTGGCCGGGCTGCCCGTGGTGTGGATGTTCGC
This sequence comes from Streptosporangiaceae bacterium, assembly GCA_050014855.1. Taxonomy (GTDB): domain Bacteria; phylum Actinomycetota; class Actinomycetes; order Streptosporangiales; family Streptosporangiaceae; genus Bog-532. The sequence continues at coordinate 2,261 of JBEKCN010000536.1, forward strand.
CAGCCGCGACCACCACGTCGGGATCGATCTGGCCGGTCACGACATCATCCGACGCGAGTATCTTCAGCTTGCGCCATTGACCACGCAGGACCTGGCGGCGATGGCCCGGGACCGGCTCGGGCGGGTCCCGGACGAGCGGACCCGCCGCTACCTGGATGCCACCGGCGGCAACCCCTTCCTGGCCACTCAGGTCATCGACAGCCTGGCGCGCTCGGCCGCAGGCGGGGAGCCCGGCACCGCCGCCGGTGAGTTCACCACGGCGATGGCGCGCCAACTCGCCGATCTTCCCGGTTCGGCGCGCGAGCTGGTGGAGCTGGTCGCGGCCGCCGGCCGGCGGTTGCCGGTACGCGACGCGTTCGCGCTGATGCCCGGCTTGTGCAGTTGTGACGGTGAGGACGGTCTCGCCGGTGCCGTCGGGTCCGGGCTGATCACCGTGTCCGCGGATGCCCTGGCCTTCCGCCACGACCTGGTCCGGGAGACGGTCTACGCCCTCCTGGCTGGCCATCATGCTCGTCAGCTGCACGCACGCCTGGCTGAGTATCACCTGAGCGTGCTCGGTGAGCCACTGGTCGCCGCCTTCCACGCCCGGGCGGCGGCGGCGCCCGGCGACCTGGCCAGTGCCCTGATCATGGTCTCGGCGGCGGAAACCCTCGCCAGCACAAGTGCCGAGGACGCGGGGGAACTCGCCGCGCTCGCCTTCGCCACGGTGCTCCCTGCTCAGCCGGAGTGGCTGGAGCTGGGCCGCCGGTGCCTGTCCGTATTGTGCCGGGCCCAGCACGCCGCCCAGGCGATCACCGTTGCCGGCCAGATCCTGGCCCGCGTCGACGACGCTAACCTGGCCGCACAGGTCGAGACCGAAGCCGCCCGGGCCCTGTGGCTGAGTGGACAGGTCCACGACCTGGTCTCCAGGATCGAGAAGACCCTATGCAGCAGCGACCTGGACGCACTGGTCACGGTCCGGCTGCGCGCGGCGTACGCGCTGGCCCGTACCCGGACCCTGCCCGGCGAGCCGGCTGCCAGGGAAGCGGCCAGCGCGGTGGAGCAGGCCCGCGACAGTGGCGACCGGCAGGCGCTCACCCTGGCGGTACAGGCCTCCGGCGAGGCAGCCCGCAACCAAGGGCGCCACCAGGTGGCCTTGCGGCACTTCCGTGAGCTGCGCACTCTCACCGGCACGTCCTACGTGGCCGAGGAGATCACCGCGCTGCAGTTCGTGGACCGCTACAACCATGCCCAGGCCCTGCTCGATCAAGCTCGCGCCAGCTGCGCCACCACCAGCCAGGCTGTGCTGCCCGGCATCGCGTGCGCGCAGATGTGGCAGGACTTCAATCTCGGGCGCCTCGACGACGCCGACGCCGGCGCTCGCACGCTGATCGAGCTGGCCCGCCAGCTCGGTACCAGCCTGCACCTTCTCGACGCGATCACTGTCCGTACAGCGGTCGCGCTGTTGCGGGGCGAGACTGAGATCGCCGCAGCCCAGCTGCGGCTTGCCGACACGCTCACCGACGCCGACGAGGCCGTCCGTAAGCCGGGCATCACCGTTATGCGCGGCTGGCTCGCCGCGAGCCGCGGCGATCTGCCCGCAGCGCGGGACACGCTGCGACCGGTCCTGCAGGGTGCCGAACAAGGCCGCAGCTACTGGCCGCTGTGGCCGTGCTGGAACGGGCTGTTCTTCCAGGTCGGCGTCGGCGTCGGCGATGACACCTTCACCGCCTCCTGCCTCGACGTCGCCGAAGCGAACGCGGCCGGCAACCCCAGCGTGGCCAGCTTCGAAGGCGTCGCCCTCAACCTGCGCGGACTGGGCAAACAGGACCTCGACATCCTCGCCCAG
>JBEKCN010000537.1:0-4086 GCA_050014855.1 Streptosporangiaceae bacterium
ACCTTCGGCTGGCCGTCGATACGGATAAGCGAAATCTGCCGCTGGTCATTGGCCGTATCTTCCAGCAGCGGATCAACGAGAGTCGGCAGCCTTGGGTCTGGCACATTTGATCGTGAGCCCATGACCAGCGCCAGCGGAGCGGCCTTATTCGTCAGGCACGTACCAGTCAGCGATACCGGCGATGATGAACTTGACGACCCGCAGGCGGTAAGCGCGGCTGCCATCAGGACGCCGGTTACCGCCGCGCCGAAAAGACGATGAAAGCTGCAGCTAATACGCATGACAAACGGCCTCCGTAGACCTGCGAGACCGCAAGAAATCTGGCCGGACCCGGATCGTGCCGAGCACCCGGCCGCCGCCGATCACCTCGATGATGTCAAGCGCGCCCTGCTCGCCCGCGCGTGGGCGCCCTGCCACTCGCAGCGCGCTGGCGTCAGGCGCTGCCCAGCTTAAGTACGCCTGAAGATGACCGAGCCGTGACTGATCAGAAACATTCAGCTGGATGCGCAGAGAACTTATTTCATCCATGATCCGCCCCCTCGGCGTGACTCTAGCACGCTGTTCCGTGCGGTCTACGGTTATAGTCCGAGATACCCGTTATGCGGCAGAGTGCAATGGTTGGGGGGATGGATTCCCGCTGTGCTGGCCGTGGACGGCGGCCGCATCCGCCGTCCACCGGCGAGGACGCTCCAACCCGGGGGCCGGTCCGCGCTTTGGCGGCAGATGACTCCCGCCATGCCTGTCACGTCCTTCTGACCAGGGGACACTCCTGCGCCGCAGTTGCCCGTCCGGGGATGTGTCACGTTTTTTGGTCATCGTTCGTATAACCATCATGATTGCTAATGCGGTCAGGGGACGGCGGGATACGTCCCAGTAACCGGGGGGAACATTATGGCGAGCGGCAACATCCCTGACGATGTCCCCGACGGGACCTCGGCGGTTTCGTCAGGCAGTCAGCCGAGCATGAATGGGCTGGCGCGTGACTGGGCGCTCTGCGGCGAACGTGAGCGGGCTGACCAACTGTTTGAGGCCCTGGTGCGGGCGGTAGAGGCCGAGTTGCTTAGCTCCGCGCGCGCCTTGGCCTCGAAGCTATTAGGTGCCAACGACGTTGAGGACGCCATCAGCACGGTATGGATGAAACTCCTGGCGAAGCGAAACGGTGCGATTGGGCCCGGCCAGGCCCGCCATGACGTTAGCAGCGAACGAGCGGGCAATAAGGACAGCCCGGGCGGACAGCATGTGGGCTTCGATCCGGGCCGGGGCACATTCAGGACTTTTTTCCTGACCGTTCTCAACAACACCTGCCATGACATCCTCCGGCACCGTAACGCCACTCAACTGCCATCCGCTGACGCAACGACTGGCGAGGCGCTTCCGCAGAGCGGGCTTTTCCCGATTGTCACGGGTCACGAGGATGAAATTGTCCAGCGGATTGAGTCCATCCAGGACCGCATCACCGCCGTGATCGAGGTGCTGGACCTCTCGGAAAGGCATCGCGAGATGCTCCGCCTGATGCTCGAGACGGAGGAAGACGCCCCGCCCGCCGACGCCAAGGCCGTCGTTACCGCCCGACAGCAGAAAAAGAGGCTTCGAGACAAGGTGGCCAAGCTTGCGGGCCTGACCCCCGATGAGCTGAAGGCAGCTTCTCTGGTGCGCACACATCACACTGTCGCCACGGCGGCGGCGGCGGCCCCTGGCCTCGACGTACCGCGCCTGTTCGCTTCCGCGAAGCGGAAAGTCTTCGCGCTGTTCGACATCGAGACCGAGGACTGAGCTGAAGTGACGAGCACCTCCGATCCTGAGCACGCGATCTTCCTGCTGCCCCTCGAGGACGCCGAGCCAGGGCCGCTGCGCCGGTGGCTGGGCCGCGAAGCATGGCTCAAGACCCCAGTTGTCACGCTGAGTTATGAGGCGGATGGTGACCGGGTCATGTTCCGGCTCATCGACACACCCAGCACGGCCCGGGGTCTCTTCGACGAAGAACATCCCCCGGAGCCCGATGCCGACCTGTTTATCGGCTTCGACGGCGCCGACACCGACGCCTGGCTGACCACAGTCGCTCTCCTGGGCTTCAGGAGACACTGTGACCAGGGCACCAGCCAGTTCACCATCGCGCAGGAGCTACTCGGGGCCGAAGTGTGGGAGGCCGCGATCTCCCTGCGGCAGACGTCCGGGGGAGAGCGCGAGATAACAATTTCCCAGGATGAGGTCTCCAGGCTCATCTGCCGGTGGAGTGACCTGGTGGTTTCGCTCGATGGCACCGGCCCGAGCGACGAGGCTCTGGACGCGGCGCTGGCCGAGTGGTCTACCAACGTGGCGAGGCAGAAGCGGGGCGGACCAGCGACCGGTTGTTCGACGGCGCCAGGTTCCCCGGGCACCTTGAACGTGTCGTCCCCCAGAGCACTCGCTGTCGTGCCGGCGGATGCCATGTCACGTTCCGGGAGACCAGGGGGCAGCTCAGCCGGGGACGGCCGGAATGCCGGACAGCAGTTGAAAAAGCCAGAGGCGACCGGGGCGGGAGCAGCGATGGCACGTAGGTCACCAGCCGGCCTGAATGGCGAGTCGCCCGGGCCGGTCCGGTACGGCCCCCTGGCCAGGCTGTCCGACATATGGGCAGCGCGGCGGGACGGTAACGCCGAAGTCCCGCTGCTATCGACACTGACCAGTTCCGCCCATCCGGCCGGCCCGGGTACTGCCGTCACGCCGTATATGGAGATTCGCCACCGCCACTTCCTCGACTGGGCCGAGCGCGAGCACCGCCGCATGCTGACCGACATGGAAGGCACCTACCGGGCGCGGGCCGAGGTCCACCAGAAGATCGCGGCCGCTGAGGAACGGGCCGCCAGTGCCCGCAAGGTACTCGACGGCATGCCGAACGAACCGCCGGAGCCGGCCCGCCGGAACGTGGTCGAACAGCATGTGCACGAGGCGCTGGTCCGGTCGCGCCGCCTCCGGGAATTCATGGCCGAGCGCGACAAGGTGCTGGCGCTGGAGCAGAAGGCGATGGAGGAGGCCGACCAGCTCCGTGCGGAGGAGACACGGCTTTCGGAGACGATCACGGCCAGGGAGCGGATCCTGGACAGCCGTGTCCGTCAGCTGCTCCACCACTCGCTGCGGCGATGCGGAACCTACACACGTCATATCGTTCACCACCACCCCGATGGCAGCGCTGTGGTCCCTTACCTGGAGATGGCGCGACCTTCCCTGCCCGATTGGCTCCCGAGCACCCGTCCGGATGGGGCCCGGGCCGACGGGCAGGACGGGCCATAGCGCGGTGCGGATTCCATCGGTCAAAACCAGGGCGATTTCGCGCCCGGAGGGAGATACGATGAGTGGCTCTGGTATTACCCGTCGTCGCCGGGATCGGGCGGCCTGGGGCGGCCGCCGCTCTTGGCGAGACACTCTGCTGTTTCGGAACCGTGACCCGAGCCGGGGCCGGTACGTGCACATTCCCAAGATCGACAGCTGGCATGCTGTCCCGTTCGACATGCTGCCTGCCCCGCAGCGGGACGCGGTGCTGGAGCGGGTAGGGCAGCTCACCGCTTCGCTCGATGGGGCCATCGACGAGGGCACCGGAGCATCTCTGGACCCGCTGATCGAATCGTGGACCGGGGCCTGGATTGCGACCGTGGAAAGCGAGTACGTCGACCATTGTCACGTTATCGGCGTTCACCGCGGGCAGGCCCGGCAGTGGCTGACCGAGGCCAGCGTCAAGGCCGAGCACGAAAGGGAGAAACTTGACCATTTCCGGTCGGATTATCTCGCCAGCCGGAACCGCTTGACCGGAGAGCTGCCCGATCGGGGGCTGTCCGGGCCCCCGGTGGGAGCGACGGGACTTCAGGCTCTGGATAGCGGCGAAGGGCCGGACTCTGCGCGCGATGCCAGGCAAGGCTCCTGGCCGGCGCCACGCCAGGACTGGGCCGAGCCGCACCTGGTCGCCGGCCGCAGCATGGGGGGCCTCATCCTGCTGGCCCTGCTGATCCTCGTCGGCGCGATGGCAGACACCATCGCCTTCCATAACGTCCTCGAGCTGGTATTGAGCACGGAAGAGGAATGGCTGGCTTGGGTGATGGCCGTCGGCACGAC
>JBEKCN010000538.1:0-5889 GCA_050014855.1 Streptosporangiaceae bacterium
GCGGCGCGCTGGCGGGTCCCGAGCTGAGCCGCCAGCTCCCCCATCGCGAGCAGGGTGGACGCGGGCGCGGCCTGCCGGGCCAGCATCGCCGCCGCCACGGACTGAATCTCCGCGCTCTGGACCTCACTGTCCTGGAACTCGCCAAGGCAATCCTGCAGGCGCTTCAGATCGGCCAGGACCGCTGCGTGCAGCAGCGGGTCATGCAGGGACGTGAAGAACTCCAGCACGTACCGCAGCTCTTTGCAGCGCTTGCGCAGGGTGTGCAGGCTCTCCGCGGGCGAGCTGGCGGTGATAGCCGAGCCGAGCCGCAGTACGCGTGTGTGGGCCCGTCTGGTCCGGTCCGTGGCCAGCTCCGCCGCGCGCGGGCCGGACGCGTGGCCCGCGGCGCGCGGGACGAGCAGCGCCTTGCGCCAGTCGCCGACCATCGCGTCGAACCGGGCCGAGCGCAGGGCCCGGCTGAGCTTCTGCCGTTCGGTGGCACGGCGGCGCGTCAGGTAGGCGACCAGCGGCCGCAGGTCGTCGGGACTCGCCGCCACCAGCCGGGCGGCCATCGACGGCAGCGACAGCAACTGCACGTCACGATCGCGCAGCGGTGTCGTCGTGTCACCGAGCCAGCGGAATTCGGAAGCGAATCGCAGGGTGAGCTCGCCGGGCAGGACGTGGCCGAGGAGCTTCAGCGCGGTCCGGGTCCGCCGCACGGCGATGCGCAGGTCATGCAGGAACTCGGTGTCGATGTCATGGAGCACCCCGTCGACGTTCACCTCCAGCGCGTCCAGTTGCTGCAGCAGGATGGCCGAGACCGCCTCGGCTCCCGGCATGGCCGGGAGCAACGGCACGACGACCTTGCCGGTGTAGTCGGCGCCGCGCTGGCCGGCCGCACTGAGCGCGGCGTCGAGCGCCGTCTGCCGGCTCGGGACCACCCCGCCGGTGCCGGTGAGGATGCGCCCGGCCCGCCGCGCCGCGGCGGGATAGCCGCGCACCTCGGTCACGGCCAGCCGCGCTGCGATGGCCGCGCCCTGCGGCGCAGGCAGCGTCATGGCGTCCACCGCGATCCGGGCGACGGTCTTGTCGTCCTCGTTGAGCAGCCATAGCTCGCTCACCTGGCTGACCACACTGACCCGGGGCAGCAGCGCGCGAAGGCCGGCCACGGCCGCGACCCGGTCCCGGAGCGGTCCAGGCGGCAGACCGCCCGACAGGCACGGCCAGCGGGCCTGCCGCGCACGCGCGGTGAGCTGCTGGCCGCCGCCGCCGGTCAGCACCAGCTCGCCCGGGCCGGACCCCCCGACGTACTGCAGCGTGAGCCCGGCTCGGTAGAGCCGCCAGTCGAAGGTGTCGAGCCAGGTACGCCGGATCCGCTTCGCGCGCCGGTCACCGGCCACGGTGAAGGCCACGGCCAGCTCATCGCGTATCCGGCCGAGCGGCGGCGGCCCGGGATCCGCGATCTCGAATTCGTGCGAACGGGCCTCCACGAGGCGGACGGTACCATCCGGCACCCGACATGGCCAGCAACCGAACGGCAGACAAACTTTTGGGTTACGCAGGGTGGTGCGTAATTCTTGTGAAAAAATGCACAAATGCGGTCACGGCTGGGTTTAGCTCTTACTGAGCGGCCAGCGGACGCCGGTGAGAGCAAGTACATCCGGAGGGTGCGGCATGGCGTGCTGAGTGCCGGGCCTGGCCGCGGTCACCGCCGCGGCGGCACAGGCGGCCCGCACCGCTTCAGCCGGGGGCACGTCGGCGCCCACCGCCATGGCGAGCGCGCCGACGAACGTGTCACCGGCACCGACGCTGTCCACGACGCGGACGGGGAAGGCGGGCACCGCGCCGGCGCCGTCCGGGCCGGCGAAGGCGGCGCCCTGCGCGCCGGCCGTGACGACCGCGTGCCGCGCCCCCGCCTGAGCCAGCGCCGCGGCCGCGGGCCGTGCGCCCGCCAGACCGGCCACCGGATGGCCCAGCACCGTGGCCGCCTCCGGCTCGTTCAGCACGAGCCAGTCCACGCCCCCGGACAGCAGGCGCACCACAGCGGCCGGGGCCGGGGCCGGGGCCAGGTTGAGTACGCAGGTGACCCGCCCGGCCGCAGCCCGGGCGAGCGCGGCGGCGATGGCGGGAACCGGGATTTCCGCCGAGATGACCAGCACGCCGCCGGGGGCCGCGAGGGCGGCGGACACCTCCGCATCGCCGACAGCCTGATTGGCGCCGGAGGCCACGGTGATCATGTTCTCGCCGTCCGGGTCCACGGTGATGAGGGCCAGTCCCGAGGCCATCTCCGGTACCAGGCGGACGGCGGATGTGTCGACCGATTCGGCGCGCAGGGCACCGGTCAGCCGGGCGCCGAAGTCGTCGTCGCCGACACAGCCGACCATCCGGGCCCGGGCGCCGAGCCGGGCCGCCGCGACGGCCTGGTTACCGCCCTTACCGCCGGGAGCGAAGCGGGCGGCCGAACCCAGGACGGTCGCGCCGGGGCCGGGCAGCCGCGGCACGGTCACCAAGATGTCCATGTTCATACTGCCCAGCACGGCTACCCGTGGCACCGCCGTCATCCGCGCTCCTGCCTTGGGCTCCTGCCTTGGGCTCCTGCCCAGTGCTGCTGCCCAGTGCTGCTGCCTTGGGGGGCCGCCGGCCTGGTCAGCGGGGCTGGGCCACCGGGTCGCCCGCGCGGCTGGCCCGCCAGGCCAGCAGCATCGCGAGCACGGATGCGACCGCGCCCGTCAGCATCGCCGCACGGTCGCCCGTCACCCCAGACACGCCAGCCTCGTGCCCGACGCCCAGGGCCACCGCCGGCAGGAGCGCGGCCCCGATGGCCGCGCCGATCTGGCGGCTGGTGTTGATCATCCCACCGACAACACCCTGATCGCTGTCGGGCACGCCGCGGCTGGCGATCACGATCGAGCCGAAGGCGGTGCCCGCGGTGCCGAAGCCGATCAGCATCACGGCCAGCAGCAGCGGGCTGTATCCGGCCGCGGGCAGCTGGGTGAGCACGAGGAAGCCGGCGGCGCTGGCCGCGGCGGTCACGGCGAGCAGGCGCCGGACCCCGCCGAAGCGGGCCGCGAGCTGGGTGCCGAACATCCCGGCGGTGAAGCCGGCCATGCCCTGCGGGGCGATGGCCAGCCCGGTCACCAGCGGTGATTCGTGCAGTACCTGCTGAAAGTACAGCGACAGCACGAGCATCTCGCCGCCGTTCCACAGGCCCATCAGCAGGGCCAGGGCGCTCCCCCGGCGCAGGCCCGCATGCCGGAACATGTCCAGCCGGATGAGCGGCTCCGGATGCCGCGTCTCCGCCAGGGCGAACGCGCCGAACGCGATGGCCGCCGCGGCGGCCGCGCCGAGCACGACGGGCGACAGCCAGCCGAACGTATCGCCCTCCGACACCGCGAAGACGGCCAGCGCCACCGCGGAAGTGATGAGCAGCGCGCCCCGGACGTCGAGCCGGTGCCCCGCCCGGGTGCCGCGGAGGTTGGCGGAGCGGCCGAGGACCTTCGGCGCGATGATGGCGGCGATCAGGCCAACGGGGACGTTGACCAGGAACACCGCACGCCAGCTCGTGAACTCGACGAGCACCCCGCCCAGGACCTGGCCGGCCACGAACCCGAGGGACGCGGTGGCGCCGTACACGCCGAGCGCCCGGGTGCGTTCCCGGCCATCGGCGAAACCGGTGGTGATGAGGGAAAGCGCCGCGGGCATGACGACGGCCGCGCCGGCGCCCTGGACGACGCGGGAGGCGAGCAGCAGCACCGGGTCCTGGGCCAGGCCACCGGAAAGTGAGGCGAGGGAGAACGCCACCAGGCCGATCACGAACATCCGGCGGCGGCCGAGCATGTCGGCGGCGCGCCCGCCCAGGATCAGCAGGCCCCCGAAGGCGATGGCATAGGCGGTGACCACCCAGTCCACCAGCGAGGTGGACAGGTTCAGCTCACGCTCGATCGACGGCAGGGCTACGTTCACGATCGAGAAATCGAGCACCATCATGAACGAGGCGACGAGGATGAGCGCGAGGCGGAAGGCCTTACGGCGGGAGGAGTCCGCGGCCGGCGCAGGAACGGCCGGCGCAGGAACGGCCGGCGCAGGAACGGCCGGCGCAGGCCGGCGCAGGAACGGCCGGCGCAGGAACGGCCAGCGCCAAGGCGGTGGGCGCTTCGGGAGCGGCAGAGGCGTCGTCGGCAGAGAAGGCCCGGTGGGGGCCCGCGGGAATGACGCAGTCGGCAGGCCCAGTGACGCCACGGTCGGCTGGCGCCGCGGCGGCAGGATCAGCAGGGTTAATGGCGCCGCGGTCGGCAGGCGCCGCGGCGGCAGGGTCAGCAGGCGCAATGGCGCCGCGGTCGGCAGGCGCGGGGACAGCACTGCCGGCCGGCGCGAGGACCGGCGGTGTGGCAAGGGTGGTGGCGCGGCGGGGCGGGGTACGGTCAGGCTGTGCCGTGGGCATGGGCCTGGTTTCGCGGGCCGCAGGAATGGGCCCGGGTTCGTGAGCGGCGCGGCGGGCGATCCGGTCCGGGAGGAAACGGGTATCCCGGATACGGTGCAGCGTGCCGCGGCGCCAATCCGGGGCCTGACGGGAGTGCGTGGTGTGGTTCCTGGCGGTGCGGGCACGCAACGGCAATGACCGTGACGCGACTGATCGGCTGGACCCGTCCGGCGTGTGTGACGGCGGCATAATGTCCTTTTGGCAATCAAATACGGAACGGTTCGTTTCGGATGTCCAATGAGCTGAACGGTCTCGGCGGCGGGGGTATTCCGGCTGGCGCGGGTATTCCGGCTGGCGCGGGGCGTCCCGGTGCGCCACGGGGCCGGCCGCGCAGCGAGCAGGCGGACCGCGCGATCATGGCGGCCGCCCTGGAACTGCTGGCCGAACGGGGCCTTGCGGGCATGTCGATCGAGGAGGTGGCGGCCCGGGCCGGCGTCGGCAAGGCGACCATCTACCGGCGCTGGTCGTCCAAGGGAGCCCTCGCGCTCGACGCCTTCCTCGCCGAGTTCAAGCAGCAGCAGCCCCTGCCCGACACCGGTAGCCTGCGCGGTGATCTGGCGGCCGAGCTGCGGGCGTGGGTCAGGGCGGTCACGCGCACCCCAGCCGGGCGGATACTCGGCGACCTCATCGGCGAGGCCCAGCACGACGAGGACCTGGCCGTGAGTTACCGGGAGCGCGTGCTCGAGCCACTGCGCCAGCAGCACCGGGTCATGCTGGACCGGGCCATTGCCCGCGGTGAGATCCCCGCCGGAACCGACCGCGAGGTGATCCTGGATCTGCTGTTCGGCGCGGCCCAGCATCGCCTGCTGCTGGGGCACCTGCCGCTGACGGACCGCTTCGTGCGGGAGGTGGTCGAGGTGATCGTGGCCGGCCTGCCGGCCACGTCCTGATCACGGTGCCCGGCCCGGTCGGTCGGCTGGCGTGCGGCCATGCCCGGCGTCAGCACGTTTGGACCGTCGCGGGGCGCGGGTAGGTTGGCCATACGGGATGGGAAGGGATGCCCCGATGGGGAAGCTTGAGCGGCAGTTCCACGATCTGATTTCGTCGATCCGGTCCAGCTGGCGTCGGCGCGCGCGCAGCACCTCCCCCGGCCGCACCGAGACCGCCCGCAAGGCTGAGGCGGCCTACCGGGAGGTGCGCTCGGGCGAAGCCGGCCGGCGCGCCCAGGAGGCCATCCGGGACTTCCGGACGGGCGAGACCGCCCGCAAGGCCACCGAATCCGTCCGGGATCTGCGGGACAGCGAAACAGCGCGCCGGGCCACCGACGCCGTGCGCGACCTGCGCGACAGCGAGACCGCGCGCAAGGCCGAGGCTGCGGTCCGGGACTTCCGGACGGGCGAGCGAGGCCGCAAGGCCGAAGCGACGATCCAGGAGGCCGAGGCGGCCGCGCGGGCCGCCTACCTGCGGCTGCGCCGCTCCATGGGCGACCG
>JBEKCN010000539.1:0-4069 GCA_050014855.1 Streptosporangiaceae bacterium
ACCAGGATGAAAAATGTCCAGCTCGCGCGCCAGGCCAGCCGCTGCGGCGCGGGCGAGCCGCAATATTTCCGCTTGTTATCCCGGGAGCTGAGATGACCACCGTGCAACATCCCGCCGAGAACCTCGTCTGGTACGCCCTGCCGGCCGAGGATGTGGCCGGGCAGATGGGTGTCGACCCGGATGCGGGGCTGGACACCGGCGAAGCGGAGCGGCGGCTGGCCGAGTACGGGCCGAACGAGCTGCCGGCCGAGCCGCCGCCGAGCATGTGGGTGGTGGCCCGGGCCCAGCTGGTCAACCCGATGAACATCATGCTGCTGATCGTGGTCGCGGCCAGCTTCGCGATCGTCCAGATCGCCACGGCCGTGGTGGTGCTGGGGCTGGTGACGTTCAACGTGGTGATGGGCACGGCCCAGGAGCTGAAGGCCCGGGCCAGCGTGGAGGCTCTGGCCAAGCTACAGGTGCCGCATGCCCGGGTGCGGCGCTCCGGGCAGGTCGAGCAGATCGAATCGGCCACGCTGGTGCTGGGTGACATCGTGCTGCTGGAGGCCGGGGACGTGGTCCCGGCGGACGGGCGGATCGAGTCCTCGGCCACGCTGGAGCTGCAGGAGGCCGCGCTGACCGGGGAGAGCGCGCCGATACCCAAGGACGCCGGGACGTTGCCCGAGGGCGAGGTCGCGCTGGGCGACCGGACGAACCTGGTGTTCCAGAATACCCAGGTCACCCGGGGCACCGCGACGATCGTGGTGACCGCCACCGGCAGCGCGACCGAGATGGGCAAGATCGCCGGGATGGTCACCGCCACCAAGCGGACCCGGTCCCCGCTGCAGCGCGAGCTGGACGGCATGACCAAGGTGTTCGGCACGATCGCGTTTGCGGCCGTGGCGATCATCGCCATCTTCGGTATCGTGCGAGGCCAGGACACCACCACCTTGGTGCTGTTGTGCATCTCGACCGCGATCGCGGCGATCCCGACCGGCCTGCCCACGTTCGTGCAGGCCATGCTGTCCTCGGGGGCGCGGCGGCTGGCCGAGCACAAGGCGGTGGTCAAGTCGCTGAGCGACGTGGAGACCCTGGGCGGGACGACCGTCATCAACTCTGACAAGACCGGCACTCTGACGATGAACGCGATGACCGCCACCACCATGCTGGGCGGCGGTGACTGGTTCAAGATCGAAGGCCCCGGCTACGTCAAGACCGGCGCGATCCTGGGCGTGGCCGGGGCGGAGCCGCCCGACTTCCGCAACCTAGCCCTGGGCCTGGTGCTGTGTACCGATGCCACCGTGGGCGGCGACGGCTCGGTCATCGGCGACCCGACGGAGGCGGCGTTCGTGGTGCTGGCCGCGAAGATGGGCGTGGACGCCGAACAGACCCGGCAAACGCTGCCCCGCCGGGCCGAGGTGCCGTTCGATTCCGAGTACAAGTTCATGGCCACCTTCCACGACCGCCCGGACTGGCTGACCGGCCCGATCGTGCAGCAACCGCATCTGGTCACCGTCAAAGGCGCGCCGGACGTCGTCCTGGACCGCTGCGACCGGGCGCTGTGGCATGGCCGGCAGGTGCCGATTGGTACCGTCCGGGACGAGATCCTGGCCGCCAACCGGCAGCTGTCCGAGCGCGGGCTGCGGGTGCTCGCGTTCGCCGCCAAGGACATGGACGACGCGGCGATGATCCCGGCGCTGGCTGATCCGATGGCCGCCGTCACGGACCTGGTCTTCGTCGCGCTGGTCGGGATCGTGGACCCGCTGCGCGCCGAGGCCAGGGACGCGGTGGCCAGCGCGCTGGGTGCCGGGGTCGACGTGCGGATGATCACCGGTGACCACACCATCACCGCCCGCGCGATCGCCGACGAACTCGGCCTCGGGCCCGGCGTGATCACCGGCACCGAACTGCAGCACCTGACCGATGACCAGGTGATCGAGCGGCTCCCCCGGCTGCACGTGTTCGGCCGGGTGGCGCCCGAGGACAAGCTGCGGCTGGCCAGGCTCATGCAGCAGTCTGGCGACGTGGTCGCGATGACCGGCGACGCCGTCAACGACGCCGCCGCGCTGAAACAGGCCGACATCGGCGTGGCCATGGGCAGCGGCTCGGAGGTCTCCAAGCAGGCCGCCAAGATCGTGCTCACCGACGACAACTTCGCCACCCTGGTCCGGGCCGTCGACCTGGGCCGCGACATCTACCGGCGGATCTCCACCTACATCAGGATGCAGCTGACCATCCTGTCTGCGGTGCTGCAGCTGATGGTCTACGCCACCATCTTGAACATCAACGGCGGCGTCGCCCTGTTCCCGCTGCAGCTGCTGTTCTGCAAGTTCTTCGTAGTCATCACCGTCGTGATCGGGTTCATCGTCGACGTCCCTGACCCCGGCGTGATGCAGCGGCCGCCACGCAAGCCCGGCACCAAGATCGTCACCCGCCCTTGGATCATCCGCTGGTTCATCTTCGGGTTCGTGATCGCCGCCACCGCCCTGGCCGTGCTCGAATGGGGCCCCGGCAAGCCCAGCACCACGCACGCGTCGGTCAACATGACCATGGCGTTCGCCATCGTCTCATTCAGCGCCGTCAACATCGGCCTGGTCATGCGCCGCGAGCGCCAGGCACCGTGGTCCTCCCCGGTCTTCCCCTACCTGGGCTGGATCATCCTCGGCTGGATCCTCACCTGGGCTGCCGTCGAACTCGGCATGCTCCAGCGGCTGCTCGACACCACCTCGCTGACCGGGCGGGAATGGATCATCGTGCTCGCCCTGTCCCTGCTCGCTCCCGCGGTCGTCGCCGTCGACAAGGTCCTGCAGCTCTCCCGCCAGCGCAAAACCACCGCCAGTGCAAGCGAAAAATCCAAAGCCGAGCCAGCACTCCAGGCCATCACTTAACAAGAGTGCTTTTCCAAAAGAGCGGCCAAAAACAGGGTCCAAGGAAAGGCCAGGGAAAGGCCGAAACACAGGCCAAGTAACGAGGTGATCGCTGTGTCGTTTGGAGCGCCGCCTGCACACTATCAAGGCGGTCCTCGTCGCCACCCTCGGATAACACTAGTGGCGGCGCCGGTCAGGACGTGAGGGATCTTTGGTCTTGCCCTCGCGCGGGGCCACGATCGCTAGCGCGAGGCTGGTTGTCCTCCGGTAGTGCTCGCTTGAACCTGGAGGTCGCCAATAGGCACGGAGGGGGTGAGTTCGTGAGCGTTTCCGACCTGGCCATCGTGGCAGCGCTGGTGTTCGGCTGGGGCGCGCTGTCGGCCCGGCTGGAACGGTTCGACGTCACCGCGCCGATCGCCTTCGTCGTTACCGGGCTGTTGCTCACCCACGGGCCGCTTGCAGTGCTGGGCGTGGCGCCCAGTAAGGAGCTGATCAAGGAATTGGCGGAGTTCACCCTCGCGCTGGTCCTGTTCTCGGACGCGTCGCGGGTCGGGCTGCACGAGCTGCGGGTGGATGCAGGCCTGTACCTGCGGCTGCTCGGGGTCGCGCTGCCGCTGACGATCGGCCTGGGCACGCTGCTGGCGCTCGCCCTCGACCGCGGCGCCGGTATCTGGCTGGCGCTGCTGGTGGGGGCGGCGCTGGCGCCCACCGACGCCGCACTGGGCGCGGGCATGATAGCCAACCCGCTGGTACCGGCCCGGATCCGCCGGCTGATCAACGTCGAAAGCGGCCTCAATGACGGGATCGCCACGCCGTTTGTGTCGGTCGCCCTGGCGGGAGCGGCGACGGGAGGCCACGTCGCCGGCCACGGTCCAGCCGCCGCGGTCGCCGAGCTGGCTCTGGGAATTCTCATCGGCGTGGCCGCGGGAGGTGCGGGTGGCCTGCTGGTGAACGCGGCACGCAAGCGGGGCTGGGTCGCCGAGGGCTTTGCCGGCCCGGCGGTGCTGGGCCTGGCAGTGTGCGCCTACGCATCCGCGGTGGCGCTGCACGGCAACGGGTTCATCGCCGCGTTCGTCGGCGGGCTCGCGTTCGGCACCACGGCTGGCCGGCGCGGCCAGCCTCTGATTCCGTTCGTCGAGGAAACCGGCGCGCTGGTGTCCCTGCTGGTCTGGCTGGCCTTCGGCGCCGTCGCAGTCGCACCCGCGGTGGAGATCCTGAGCTGG
>JBEKCN010000540.1:0-4067 GCA_050014855.1 Streptosporangiaceae bacterium
GGCCGGGGCGTGCTCGTGGGCGGCCAGCCGCACTCGGGCGCCCCCGGCTGGGACCACTTCCGTTCCCAATGAGCGGTTAAGGTGGGGCCCATGGCTGGCTCGGTGACACCGCCCTGCGTGCTGACGATCGCGGGGTCGGACTCGTGTGGCGGCGCGGGCATCCAGGCCGACCTGAAGACGATGCAGGCGCTGGGCGTGCACGGGATGAGCGTGGTCACCGCCGTCACCGCGCAGAATTCGGTCGGCGTGCAGGACTTCTGGGACCTTCCGCCGGAGGCGGTCCGGGCTCAGCTGGACTCCATCCTGTCGGATATCCCGGTGCAGGCGATCAAGACCGGGATGCTGGCCTCGGCCGCGATCGTCAGCGCGGTGGCGGACGTGCTCGCGGGCTCGGATGTCCCGCTGGTCATCGACCCGGTAGCGGTGTCCAAGCACGGTCACTCGCTGCTCCTGCCGGGTGCGGGGGACGCGATGCGCGCAGAACTGCTGCCACTGGCCACCGTCGTCACGCCGAACCTGGACGAGGCCAGTCAGCTCAGCGGGATCAAGGTGACCGATGAGGACGGCATGCGGGACGTGGCCCGGGTCATCGCCGGCTTTGGCCCGCGCTGGGTGCTGGTCAAGGGCGGCCACCTCGCCGGCGACCCGGTCGACCTGCTCTTCGACGGGACCCGGACGTGGCGCTACGCCGGGGAGCGGATCGCCACCCCGCACACCCACGGCACCGGGTGCACGCTGGCCTCGGCCATCGCCTCCTACCTGGCCCTCGGGACGGAGGTACCGGAGGCGGTGACGCGGGCAAAGGACTACGTGACCGGCGCGATCCGGGCCGGCTTCCCGCTCGGCGCCGGGATCGGCCCGGTCGACCACGCCTGGCAGACCCGTGGCGAGGGGCCCGGCTCCGGCCCGGAAAACGGGCCTAAGCCAGGTACAGGGTGACGATCCCGAGGGTCACGCAGATCGCCGCGGCGAAACGCACCCGGCCGAACCGCTCGTGGAAGAACACGCTGCCGATGATCGCGGCCAGGATGATGCTGGACTCGCGCAGCGCCGCGACCGTGGCCAGCGCCCCGCGGGTCTGGGCCCAGAGCACCAGGCCGTAGGCGAGCACGCTGAGCGCCCCGCCAAGCAGCCCGATGTGCCACGTGGGCCGCAGCGCGGTCAGCAGCCGGCCCCGCTGCCAGGCCAGCGCCGCGAGCGGGAGCACCGCGGTCTGGGTCATCATGAGCCAGCCGGTGTACCCCAGCACGCTGCCGGACAGCCGTACCCCGATGCCGTCCACCGTGGTGTAGCTGGCGATGGTCAGCCCGGTGGCGATCGCCGCGAGGACGGCCCGGCGGTCGAACCCGTCCGCGCCCCGGCCCGCCAGCACCAGGCTGCCCAGGCCGACGCAGATCAGCCCCACGCCGGCGAACTGCCCCGGCCCGGGCCGTTCCCCGGCGAAGACCGCCGCGAGCAGCATCACCGCCAGCGGCGAGGTGCCCCGGGCCAGCGGGTACGTCTGGCTGAAATCACCCAGCCGGTAGGACAGCATCAGCAGCACGCTGTAGACCACGTGCAGTATGGCCGAGACGGCCAGGTAGCCCCAGCAGCGGGTGCCCGGCGGCGCCGCGATGAGGACGAGTGGCACCGAGCAGGCGAAGCCGCCCGCGCTGACCAGGGTGAGCGCCGCCACCTTGTCCGGGATGGCGTGCGCGATCGAGTTCCAGGCGGCGTGTGCGCAGGCCGCGCCGAGCGTGGCGGCCAGTACCGGGGAAGAGACTGCCGGATCAAACGGCGCGTCAGCCAGAAAGCCCATGGAGAAGGCTCCTTCGCGGCGGTCCCGCGGATGCGGGACATGCGGATAGGAGCCCTCAGGGCTTTTATCCCGTCAGGTGTCGGAGCGCCGGCCCGGAGTCGTCGTAAGTGACTGCCCGGAAGCCGCCGCGCCGTGGCGCCGCTCGGGCCAGTCACCGCGGTCCTGATTATGTGCCGCACGCTCCCTGAGCGGGCCGCGGCCGGAACCCTAGGCGCAACCACATGCTGAAGTCACCCTAGCCCGCCAGGTTCCCCGGCGCCAGCGGGCTGAACGGCCCGCATACGCCAAGAACCCGGGCGCGTTACGCCCGGGTTCACGAGGAGCAGGCCGCTAGCGGACGACCTTGCCGGCCTTGATGCACGAGGTGCACACGTTCATGCGCTTGGGCGTGCGACCGACCATGGCACGGACGGTCTGGATGTTCGGGTTCCAGCGGCGGCGGGTGCGGCGGTGCGAGTGCGAGATGTTATTGCCGAAGCCCGGCCCCTTGCCGCATACGTCGCAGACGGAAGCCACGGGTTTGCTCCAAAGTCGAAGATGGTCTGAGTGCCGCCCGCGCACACCGCGCCAAGAGCAGCCCACGAAGGATATCCGACGCGAGCCGCCCGTGCTAATCAGCGGCGTAATGATGAGCGGCGTAATGATGGGCGGCTGCCAATCAGCGGCGTGTCAGCCAGCGGCCAACAGTGCCCGAGCCAGCGGCCGCACTTTCTGTCCGAGCCCGATCCTATCCTGCCCCTATGACAACCGCGCGTGACCCGCTGGACCGGGTGTTCGGCGCCAAGACCGCCAAGGCGCTGAACGAAGCGTTCGGCCTGCAGACGGCCGGGGATCTGCTGCGCCATTACCCGCGCCGGTACGCGACCCGGGGCGAGCTGACCGAGCTGTCGTCGCTCCGCGAGGGGGAGCACGTCACGGTCCTGGCCAAGGTCGCGCTGGCCCAGCGCCGACCGAACGGTAACCGGCGCGGCGAGCGCCTGGAGGTGACCGTCACCGACGGCACCGCCCGCCTCACCCTGACGTTCTTCCACCGGGTCTATTTCCACCAGAAGATACTCCGCCCGGAGGCAGTGGGCCTGTTCGCGGGCACGGTCTCCTCGTTCCGCGGCCGCCGGCAGCTTATCCATCCGGACTGCGAGATGCTGCCCGATACGAGCGGGCCCGGCGTCGCCGCCGAGATCGCCGCGGGCTATGCCACCGAGCTGATCCCGGTTTACCCGGCCAGCGCCAAGATCGCGTCCTGGCAGATCTCCAAGGCGGTCCAGACGGTGCTGGACACGCTTGACGTCGGCGAGGACCCGCTGTCTCCCGAGCTGCGGGAGCGCTACGGGCTCGGCGGCCTCGCCGAGTCCATCCGGGCCATTCACCGGCCGCTGGATGTCGACGACTACCGCGCCGCCCGCGAGCGGCTGAAGTGGGACGAAGCGTTCGTGCTGCAGGCCGCGCTGGCCCAGCGCCGGCACGCGGCCGCCGCGATGCCGGCCACCCCCCGCCCGCGGGTGCTGGGCGGCCTGGCCGAGGCATTCGACGCGCGACTGCCGTTCCGTCTCACCGGCGGCCAGCGCGCCGCCGGTGAGACGATCTCCGCCGACCTGGCCTGCGCCTATCCCATGCACCGGCTGCTCCAGGGCGAGGTTGGCTCGGGCAAGACGGTGATCGCCGTCCGGGCCATGCTCCAGGTCGTCGACGCGGGGGGCCAGGCCGCCCTGCTGGCGCCGACCGAGGTGCTCGCACAGCAGCACTACCGGTCCATCAGCGCCATGCTCGGCCCCCTCGGGCAGGCGGGACAGCTCGGCGGGGCCGAGCACGCCACCCGGGTGGCGCTGCTCACGGGGTCACAAGGTGTCGCCGCGCGGCGTTCGGCGCTCACCGACGTGTTCACCGGCGACGCCGGCATCGTGATCGGAACGCACGCGCTGCTCGAGGAGCACGTCCGGTTCTCCGACCTCGGGCTGATCGTCATCGACGAGCAGCACCGGTTCGGCGTCGAGCAGCGTGACGCGCTGCGCGAGAAAGCGCCCGGCGGCCGGCCGCACGTCCTGGTCATGACCGCCACGCCGATCCCTCGTACCGTCGCCATGACCGTTTACGGCGACCTGGAGGTGTCGACGCTCACCGAGCTCCCGGCCGGGCGCTCGCCGATCGCCACGCACGTCGTGCCTGCGGCCGACCGGCCCCGCTTCCTGGCGCGGGCCTGGGAGCGTGTCCGGGAGGAAGCGGGCAGGGGCCGGCAGGCCTACGTGGTGTGCCCGCGGGTCGGCGGTACCGG
>JBEKCN010000541.1:0-4063 GCA_050014855.1 Streptosporangiaceae bacterium
CGTGGTCGTGCCCTGCCGGACCATCTCGTCCGCGAGGCGGCGCAGGCCGGCCCGGAGCGTGACGTCGGACGCCGCCCGGGTCGCCGCGACCGTGGCCGCGATGCCGCCTGCCGTGTACGGCTGGCCCGCCATCCGGGCGGCGAACTCGGCGCCGCGCTCCCCGGCGAAGACGAGATGGGCGTGCGAATCGACGAACCCGGGCAGCACAGCGCGCCCGCGCGCGTCCACGATGTCGTCGGCGGCCGGCGCCCGGCCCGCCGGGCCGGTCCAGGCGATCTGCCCGCCGTCGATGATCAGCGCCGCGCCGGTGAGGAAGCTGAATGACCCGGCCGGGTCATTGATCACCAGCTCCCCGATGTTCGTGATGAGCGTGCTCATGCGCCGGTCACTCCGGGACCGCCAGGACGGCGCGTACCGCGGCGTCGAGCTCGGCCGGGACATCCTCCACCAGCAGGTGGCGGCCGTCCTGTACGACGTCACGGCCGCCGGTCACCACGTGCCGGACGTCGGCCGCGGTCGCCGCGAACAGCACACTGTCCAGCACCGCGCCAGGCGCACCCGGTCCGGCGGCGGCCAGCCCCGGGCCGGCCAGCCCGGTCCCGGCCAGCCGGGTACTGTCCAGGCCGACGGTGACCAGGTCGGCCAGCGCTCCGGGCATGATCTCCCCGGCGTCCGGCCAGCCGAGGCAGGCGTGCCCGGCCACGGTGGCGGCCCGGGCCAGCTCCTCCGCGGTGAAGTGGACCCGCCGCCTGCTGGCCAGCCGCTGCGTGAGCTCCAGCCAGCGGGCCTCGGCCAGCAGGTCGATCACGGCGTTGCTGTCGGTGCCCAGGCTGATCGGGCAGCCCGCCGCGGCCAGGGCCCGGGCCGGGCCGATCCCGTCGGCCAGGTCCGCCTCGGTGGTCGGGCACAGGCAGCACGAGGTCTGCGTCGCCCCGAGCACGTCGATGTCCTCCCGGAGCAGGTGGGTGGCGTGCACCACGGTGCTGCGCGGGCCGAGCACGCCCGCCTCGTTCAGCACCTGGGCGGGGGTGCGGCCGTAGGCGGACAGGCAGTCCTCGTTCTCCGCGGGCTGCTCGGACAGATGCGCGTGCACGGGGGCGCCATAAGTGTGCGACCAGGCCATCACGTAGTGCATCTGGGCCGGCGGCACCGCACGGACCGAGTGGATCGCCGCGCCCGCCCGGGCCCCCGGGCCGAGCATCCCCCGGGAGTCGGCGCCCAGCCCGGCCACGCGCTCGGCCCAGCGTGCGCCGTCGCCGTCGCCGAACCTGAGCTGTACGTCGCGCAGCGGCTTCGGGCTCCCGTCCGGGCGCAGGCCGGCCGACAGGTAGCAGGTGTCCAGCAGGGTGATCCGCAGCCCGGCGTCCGCCGCGGCGCGCAGCAGGGCGCGGCCCATCTCGTTCAGGTCGGCGTACGGCGTGCCGCCGGGTCCGTGGTGCAGATAGTGGAACTCGCCAACACAGGTGATCCCGGCCAGCGCCATCTCGGCGTAGACGGCCCGGGCCAGGGTGTAGTAGCTGCCGGGGTCCAGCGCGGCCGCGAGCTGGTACATCTTCGACCGCCAGGTCCAGAACGTGCCCTCGTCGGCTTCCACGGCGCCGCGCAGCGCGCGGTGGAAGGCGTGCGAGTGCGCGTTGGCCAGCCCCGGCAGCGTCAGCCCGCGCAGCACGGGCGTGCCCGCCGGCACGGCGTCCCGGGCTGCACCGGGGGTGACGGCGGTGAAGCGGTCCCCGGCGGCCTCGATCAGCACGCCAGGCTGTACGCCCGTGCCGGGCAGCCAGGCCAGCTCCGCGAGCCAGCGCCGGGGCCCAGCCCCGGCGCCGCGGGCCGTATGGCCCGGGTCCGGGTCCGGGGCGCCGGCCGGCCAGTCCGCGGGCGGCGCGGCCGGCGTGGGCGGCGCGTGCCCGGACCGGCCCGGTCCCGCCGCGGCCGGGCCGCGGGGAGCGTGCCCGGCACGTCCGGGTCCCTTCATCGCCTCATCGCGCAGATTCTCTCACCGGCCAGGCCCCGCCGGCGCCATCTTCTCTCACCGGCCAGGCGCCGGCGGCGCCATCGGGATCCGCACGCCACGCTCGGCGGCGACCTTTTCGGCAATCTCGTAGCCCGCGTCGGCGTGCCGCATCACCCCCATCCCGGGATCATTGGTCAGGACCCGTTCCAGCTTGGCCGCGGCCAGGTCGGTGCCGTCCGCCACGCACACCTGCCCGGCGTGGATGGACCGGCCGATGCCGACCCCGCCGCCGTGGTGGACGCTGACCCACGACGCGCCGGACGCCGTGTTGACCAGGGCATTGAGGATCGGCCAGTCCGCGATCGCGTCCGAGCCGTCGGCCATCGCCTCGGTCTCCCGATACGGCGAGGCCACCGACCCGGTGTCCAGGTGGTCCCGGCCCAGCACGATCGGCGCGCTGACGTCCCCGCGCCGGACCAGCTCGTTGAAGCGCTCGCCGGCCAGGTTGCGCTCCCCGTAGCCGAGCCAGCAGATCCGGGCCGGCAGCCCCTGGAAGTGCACCTTCTGCTGGGCCATCCGGATCCACCGGGCCAGCGGCTCGTTACCGGGGAACAGGTCGAGCACCGCGGCGTCGGTCGCCGCGATGTCCTTCGGGTCACCGGACAGGGCGGCCCACCGGAACGGGCCCCGCCCCTCACAGAACATCGGCCGGATGTAGGCGGGCACGAAGCCGGGGAAGTCGAAGGCACGCTGGTAGCCGGCCCTCTGCGCCTCGCCGCGGATGGAGTTGCCGTAGTCGAAGACCTCGGCGCCCGCGTCCATGAAGCCGACCATGGCCGCGACGTGGATGGCCATGGATTCCTCGGCCCGCCGGGTGAACCCGGCCGGATCCTCCGCGCGCAGCGCTTCCATGTCGTCCAGCGCCACGCCGCGGGGCAGGTAGGTCAGCGGGTCGTGCGCCGACGTCTGGTCGGTGACGACGTCCGCGGGAAAGCCCATCTCCAGCAGGGCCGGGAGGACGTCCGCCGCGTTGCCGAGCAGGCCGATGGACAAGGGCCGGCCGCTGTCCCGGGCCGCGGCCGCGCGGCGGACCGCGTCGTCCAGGCCGTCGGCGGCCTCGTCGAGGTAGCCCTGCTCGATCCGGCGGCTGATCCGGGTGGGGTCGCACTCTACGCAGAGGGCCACGCCGCCGTTCATGGTCACCGCGAGCGGCTGGGCGCCGCCCATCCCGCCGAGCCCGGCCGTGAGCGTGATGGTCCCGGCGAGGGTGCCGCCGAACCGCTTGGCCGCGACGGCGGCGAAGGTCTCGTAGGTGCCCTGCAGGATGCCCTGGGTGCCGATGTAGATCCAGGAGCCTGCCGTCATCTGGCCGTACATGGTCAGGCCGAGCGCCTCCAGGCGGCGGAACTCCTCCCAGGTGGCCCACTCTGGCACCAGCAGGGAGTTGGCGATCAGGACCCGGGGCGCCCACTCGTGGGTGCGGACGATCCCGACCGGCTTGCCGGACTGGACGAGCAGGGTCTCGTCACCCTCCAGGTCCCGCAGCGAGGCGACGATGGCGTCGTAGGCGGCCCAGCTGCGCGCCGCCCGCCCGGAGCCGCCGTAGACGATGAGCTGGTCCGGATGCTCGGCCACCTCCGGGTCGAGATTGTTCATCAGCATCCGCAGGGCGGCCTCTTGCGGCCATCCCTTGCAGCTGAGCGCCGTCCCGCGCGGAGCGCGGACCGGGCGCGGGCCCGCTGCCGGCCCATTCGGTTCACTGTGCATGATCCATCATTGCCCGCCCGGGCGCCGAGCGTACCGTCCCCCCGGCATCTGGCACGCCGGTATCTGGCTTGCTCCCGTTCCCGGGCGGGGCACGTCAGGTCACGGCACTGGTTACTTGAGGCCCTCCTGGGACAGGAAGCCGCTGGCGACCTGGGTGTAGCTGGCGTGGTCGACGGTCAGGGCCTTGTTCATCTGCACCAGGGCGTTCGTGGTCAGCGCGGCGGACACCGCGTTGAGCGTGCTCACGATGGTGGAGTTGACGCCGCTCTTGTAGACCAGCGGCGTGATGTTCTGCGCGGCGAACAGGTTCTTCGGGTCGGCCAGCGAGACGAAGTGGTCGGTGAC
>JBEKCN010000542.1:0-4056 GCA_050014855.1 Streptosporangiaceae bacterium
GACCAGCACCGTGGTGCAGCCAGACTCCTCCCAGGCCCGGCACGGCCCGGCCAGCTCCGCAGGGGCCGCCATGCCGCTCTCGGCGAGCAGCGCAGCCCGGCCGACGACGACCTCGCGGCCGCCCACCGTGCCACGAGCGCCGAGCCCCGGCAGCGCCCGGAAACTCAGCGCGGCGGGCAGCGGCCCGGCCCCGGTCTCGGCCCTGGTCCCGGCCCCAGCCCCGGTCCCTGTCCCAGCCGCGGTCCCTGTCCCAGCCCCGGTCCCTGTCCCAGCCCCGGTCCCGGCAGCCGCGGTGATCGCGGCAGCGACCGCATGCTCGGACGCCTGCTCCACCGCGCCGGCGTACCGGAGCAATTCAGCGCGGCTGGTCCCGGCCACGGTCTGGACGCCGGCCAGCGACATCCGGCCGGTGGTGACCGTGCCGGTCTTGTCCAGCACGACCGTGTCCACCGCGCGGGACGACTCCAGCGCCTGGTAACCCTTGATGAAGATGCCGAGCTGGGCGCCGCGCCCGCAGGCGGCCACCAGGGCGGCCGGGGTGGCGAGGCCCAGCGCGCAGGGGCACGCGATGATCAGCACGGCCAGCGCGGCCGCGAACGCGTGCTCAGCGGGGCCGCCGGCCAGCAGCCAGCCGGCCAGGGTCAGCGCGGCGCAGATCAGCACGGCGGGGACGAACACCCCACTGATCCGGTCGGCCAGCCGCTGGATGGATGCCTTGTCCGCCTGCGCCTGCTCGACCAGCCGGATCAGGTGAGCGAGCTGGGTGTCGGGGCCGACCTTGACCGCCCGGACGACCAGCCGCCCGGTCAGCGCAATGGTGCCGCCGACGACGCTGTCTCCCTCGGCCGCTTCGCCGGGCACTGATTCCCCGGTCATCATGCTGCGATCCACCGCGGTCTGCCCGAACAGCACTTCGCCGTCGGCGGCGATGGTCTCCCCCGGCCGCACCACGAACATGTCCCCCGGCCGCAGCCGGCCCGCCGGGATCTGGTGCTCGGTGCCGTCCGGCTGCAGCACGCAAACGTCCTTGGCCCCCGCGGCGGCCAGCTCGCGCATGGCCGCCCCGGCGGTGCGCCGCGCCCGGGCCTCGTACAACCGCCCGGCCAGCAGGAACGTGGTGACCGAGGCGGCCACCTCCAGGTAGATGCCGCCGCCGGAGCCATGGATGAGCTGATGCAGCACGCTCTCGCCCGCCGGGCCGCGGTCGAGGAAGAACATGGCGTAGACCGACCATCCGCAGGCCGCGATGATGCCCAGCGAGACGAGGGTGTCCATGGAGGAGGTACCGTGCCGGGCGTTCTTCAGCGCGGCCCGGTGGAAGGGCCACGCGGCCCACAGCGCCACCGGTGCCGCGCAGGCCACCAGCGTCCATTGCCAGCCGGGGAACCGGACCGACGGGACCAGTGACAAGGTGAGCGACAGGTCGGTCAGCGGGACGAAGAAGATGAGTGCGACGATCAGCCGGCGGCGCAGGTACGCGGCGTGCCGAGCGGCCGCCGTGGCCCCGTCCTCAGTCTCCGCGCCAGCGGCGTCCGCCGCGGTGGTCGCCGCAGTGGAACCAGTGGGCCATGCGGTGTAGCCGACGTTCCCGATCGCGGTGGTGAGTGCCTCCACCGGCAGCGCGGGCGGCGCGGTGACCCGGGCGGTCGCGGTGGCGTAGTTCACCGCGGCCGTGACGTGGTCCAGCTTGTTAAGCTTCTTCTCAATCCGGACGGCGCACGCCGCGCAGCTCATGCCCTCGATGGCGAGCTCGACCTCCCGCGTGGCGGGTGGGGCCGCGACCGCAGGGCCAGCCGACCGGGTGCGCAGCGCCGACCGGGTACGCAGTGGCGAAAGCATGATCCGCGCCTGCCTCCCCGGGCCCGCTGGGTCATGCCCGGCCCGTCGACTGCCAGAGTTCCTGCAATCTGGCAGCTTAACGCCTGGCAGGATGATCAGGTGCGCCAGCGTCACGCCGGCGAGTGACGCTCGGGTGAAAGAGAGTGAAAGAGAGAAGGCGATAGCAGGTGAGCCAGGCCACGAAGCTGTGCGGCTTCCTGCTGCTGCTCGTGGTGATCTTCGCCTGCGCCTACGCCGCCGGGGCGCACCTGGGCCCGGTCACCGTCGACTCGCACCTGCCGTGGAGCAGCAGCCCCGCCGGGAACCCGAACGGCGGCGGGGGCGGCGGGTCGATGAACATGGGCGGCGGAGGGTCGATGAACATGAGCGGCCCATGACCGACATACGGACCGGCGAACCAGAGACGGGCACCGGCGTCCAGGCCGAGCTGATCGTCGGCGGGATGAGCTGCGGCGCCTGCGCCGCGCGGATCGAGCGGCGGCTGAACCGGCTGGACGGGGTGACGGCCAGCGTCAACTACGCCACCGGACGGGCCTACTTCGCCGGTACCGGCGGCCGGGAGCCCGGCGAGCTGATCGGTGTCATCCAGTCCTGCGGGTACACGGCGGTCACCCCCGCCCCGGAGACCGGGCCGCGGGATCTGGCCGCGGAGCAGGCAGCTCGCGCACTGGGGCTGCGGCTGGCCGTCTGCGTCCCGCTGGCCGCCGCCGTCATCGCGCTAGCCATGATCCCCGCCCTGGAGTTCACCGGATGGCCGTGGGTCAGCCTGGTGCTGGCCACCCCGGTGGCGGTCTGGGGCGCCTGGCCGCTGCACCAGGCGGCCTGGACCGGCCTGGGCCACGGCGCGGCGACGATGGACACGCTGGTCAGCATGGCCGTTGCCGCGTCGTTCGGCTGGTCGGTCTACGCGCTGTTCACCGCGGGCGGCGACAACGCCATGCGGATGTCCACCGGGGTCATGTTCGGCCTGGCCGGCGGCAGCCACCCGCTGTACCTGGACGTGGCGGCCGGGGTCCCCGCCGCGGTGCTGGCCGGGCGCTACCTGGAGGCCCGGGCCCGGGCGCGGTCCGGTGCCGCGCTCAGCGCGCTGGCCGGCCTCGGCGCCAAGACCGTCGCGGTCCTGCGCGACGGTGCCGAGCAGCGGGTGCCGGTGGAGACGCTCGGCGTGGGCGAACAGTTCGTGGTGCGCCCCGGTGAGAAGATCGCCACGGACGGGGTCGTCACCGAGGGCGGCTCGGCGGTCGACGCCGCACTGGTCACGGGCGAGTCCACGCCGTCCGAGGTCGGGCCCGGCGACGAGGTGACCGGCGCCACGCTCAACATGAGCGGGCGGCTGGTGGTGCGGGCCACCCGGGTCGGCGGCGACACGCTGCTGGCGCAGATCACCCGGCTGGTCAGCGACGCGCAGAGCACCAAGGCGTCCGCGCAGCGGCTCGCCGACCGGATTGCCGCGATCTTCGTGCCGTGCGTGATCACGCTCGCGGTGGTCACCCTGGGCTTCTGGCTGGGTGCCGGGCTGCCCGGCACCGCCGCCGGGGGCGCGGCCGTGGCCGTCCTGGTGGTCGCCTGCCCCTGCGCGCTCGGCCTGGCCACCCCCACGGCGCTGCTGGCCGCGGTCGGCCGCGGCGCCGAGCTGGGCATTCTGGTTAAGAGCGCCCGCGCGCTGGAGGCGGCCCGGCACGTCCGGGTCATCATCTTCGACAAGACCGGCACGCTGACCACGGGAGTGATGCGGCTGCAGGCCATCACGACGGCACCGGGCACCGACGAAGACGAGGCGCTGCGGCTGGCCGGGGCGGTCGATGACGCGTCCGAGCACCCGATCGGCCAGGCCCTCGCGCGGGAGGCCGCGGCCCGGTTCGGCCAGCTGCTCCCCGTCACCGGCTGCACGCCGCTGCCCGGGGCGGGGGTTCGCGGGGTGGCCGGCGGGCACACGGTAACGGTCGGCAGCCCAGCGCTGTTTGCGGAGCAGGGGCTGACTGTCCCGGTCCCGCTGCGCCGGGCCGCCGCGACCGCCGAGGACGCGGGCCAGACCGCGGTACTAGCCGGCTGGGACGGTGCGGTCCGTGCGGTGCTGGTGGTCGCGGACGGCCTGCGCCCCGGCAGCGCGGCCGCGGTGGCCCGTATCCAGCGGCTCGGCCTGGCCACCGCGCTGCTCACCGGCGACAGCGAGCGCACGGCCCATGCCGTGGCCGCTCAGCTGAAGATCCCGAAACA
>JBEKCN010000543.1:0-4053 GCA_050014855.1 Streptosporangiaceae bacterium
TGTGCCTACCACATGTGTTGGCCCGGGGGAGCGACCCCCCCGGAACCCCCCGCTGCGCTCCGCGCCCGCGCGGTGGTACATCGCCGACACACCGGCCGCTCACCGGGCCTTCGACGGTACCCGCGCACCGGCCGGGCATGCGACCTTCGTCACATTTTCCGTACCAGCTACCTTTGGGCCGGTTACCCCTCGGCGACGGCGAAGATGTGCATCGCGGCGGGCCCCGTGGTTTGTTCGGCCGTAAATGTTCGTAACTCAGCGAGAGTGATTATCAGTTGCGGGCGGGCCCGGCCGGAGCTGTTCTTGGGACGGCCCTACCGTGGTGGTCGTGCCTACGTCCGAGATGACCTTCCAGTTGCTCGACGGGACGCAGGCTGCCGCGCACGCGGACGAACTGCAGGCCCTGCACGCCGAGGTGTACGCCGACCCGCCGTACCGGCAGCAGGATGATGCCGCGCTCTTCGCGGACCGGTTCCGGGTCCAGCGCCGCCAGCCGGGCTTCGTGCTGGCCGAGGTGCGCCACGGCGATTACCTGGTCGGGTTCGCGTCCGGGATGCCGCTGCGGCCGTCCACCTCATGGTGGCGGGAGCTGACGGCGCCGCTGCCTGCGGAGGTCACGGCCGAGCACTCGGGCCGCACCTTCGCCGTGACGGACCTGCTGGTCCGTGCGTCCTGGCGGCGGCAGGGCATCGGCCGGGCCCTGCATGACCTGCTTCTGGCGGACCGGCCCGAGGAACGGGCCACGCTCACCGTGCTGCCCGCGACGGCCCCCGCACAGACCGCCCTGGCCGGGTGGGGCTGGCGGAAGGCAGCGCGCGCCCGCGGGTCCGGCCCCAGCTCGCCCGTGTCCGACGTGCTGATCATCCCGCTTCCGGTCAGCGGCGCGCCCTGACCGGCCCCGGGGGCCCAGTCGCGCTGATGCGGGTGGCTGGTCCTCGTGGAAACCGGGCACTTCGTATTACGGTCATGGCGTGAGTATCTGGGTGAGCGGCATGCGGACGACGACCCTGGCCGGGCGCCTGACCAGGATGGGGTTTGCCGATCCGGCGCGGGCTGAACAGCTCTTGACCTCGGATCTCGCCCTCGACATCAGCCCGGACGAGCCGGCCGCCGGCCCGGGCTACGGCCGCAGGCCCAAGGATGAGGCCGTGCTGGAAGCCATCGCGGGCGCGGCCGACCCTGACCTCGCGCTGCAGCAACTGGCCCGGATCGCGGACCGGGGCGAAGACCCGGACGCGGCCGAGATCCGGGCCGCCCTGCGCATCGAGCCGGGATTCCGGAAACGCCTTATCGGGGTGCTGGGGATCAGCGCGGGCCTCGGCGACCACCTGGTGCGGCATCCGGAGGACTGTTGCCTGCTGCGCGGCGCCGACGCGATCCGGCGGCCCACGACCGACGAGCTCCGCGCCGCGCTGCTGTATGCGGTGGGTGCGAACCCGCTGCACGAGGACCCCGTCGCCGGCCTGGCCTTCCTGGACGGCACGGATCCGGCGGCCGCGCTGTGCGTCGCCTACAAGCGGCACATCCTGCACCTGGCGGCGCGGGACATCACCGGCGTGGCCGCCACCGAGGAGGTCGCCTGCGAGCTCGCCGACATCGCTTCGGGTGTGCTGTGCGCCGCGCTCGCTGTCGCCCGCGCCGAGCTGCCCGCCGGCGCGGCGCCGTGCCGGATCGCGGTACTCGCCATGGGCAAGTGCGGTGCCTGCGAGCTGAACTACGCCAGCGACGTTGACGTGATCTTTGTCGCCGCCCCCGCCGGGCCCAGCGCCGGTACCGGGACGGAGACCGGCCCGGAGATGGACGCCGGCCCGGCGACGGAAGCCGCGCTGCGCACGGCCACCAAGCTCGCGACCGGCCTGATCGGGGCGTGCTCACGGACCACCCCGGAAGGCATGATCTTCCCGATCGACCCGAACCTGCGGCCCGAAGGCCGCAACGGCCCGCTGGTCCGCACCCTCGCCAGCCATATCGCCTACTACGAGCGCTGGGCCAAGACATGGGAGTTCCAGGCCCTGCTGAAGGCCCGCCCAGCGGCCGGTGACATGGACCTGGGGCAGCAGTACGTGGACGCCCTGGCCCCGATGGTCTGGCGGGCCGCCCAGCGGGACCATTTCGTCGAGGACGTCCAGGCCATGCGGCGCCGGGTCGAAAAGACGCTGCCCGCGGCCCGGGCCGCGCGGGAGATCAAGCTGGGCCCCGGCGGCCTGCGCGACATCGAATTCGCCGTGCAGCTCCTCCAGCTGGTGCACGGCCGCACGGACGAGTCGCTGCGCAGCCCGGCCACGCTGCCCGCCCTGGCGGCGCTGGCCGCCGGCGGCTACGTGGGCCGGGACGACGCCCGCGACCTGGCCGACGCCTACCGCTTCCTGCGGCAGGCGGAGCATCTGCTCCAGATCTACCAGCTGCGCCGGACCCATATGCTGCCCGACGACCCGGCGACGTTGCGCCGTCTGGGCCGGGCCATGCGGACCGCCGGCCAGCCGGACGGGTCCCGGGGTGACGTCAGCCAGCTCAGCGGCGACCCGGCCGCCGGGTTCAGCGAGATGTGGCGGCAGCACGCGCGCCTGGTGCGGCGGCTGCACGAGAAGCTGTTCTACCGGCCGCTGCTCAGCGCGGTGGCCCGGCTGCCCGGCGAGGAGGCCCGGCTGACCCCGGCCGCGGCCCGGGCCCGGCTGGAGGCCCTCGGCTACCTGGACCCGGCCGGGGCGCTGCGGCACATCGACGCGCTCACCGCCGGGGTCTCCCGGCGGGCGGCGATCCAGCGCACTCTTCTTCCGGTGCTGCTCGGGTGGTTCGCCGACGCGGCCGAGCCGGACGCCGGGCTGCTCGCCTTCCGCCAGGTGAGCGACACGCTCGGGTCCACCCCCTGGTACCTGAAGCTGCTCCGGGACGAGACCAAGGCCGCGGAGCGGATGGCCCGGGTGCTGGCGTCCAGCCGGTACGCGGCCGGGCTGCTGCTGCGGGCGCCCGAGGCAGTGGCCATCCTCGGCGACGACGCCGAGCTGATGCCGAGGTCGGTGGCCACCCTGCGCGGCGAGGCCGAGGCCGCCGTGCGCCGGCACGAGGAACCGGAACGGGCCGTGGCGGCCGTCCGGTCGCTGCTGCGGCGCGAGCTGCTGCGGATCGCCGCGGCTGACCTGCTGGATATGCTCAAGCCCGCCGAGACGGCGGACGCGCTGACCGCGGTGGCCGCCGCCAGTATCGGCGCGGCGCTCGGCGCGGCCACCAAGAAGATCGAGACCGAGCTACGCGGCCCGCTGCCCACCCGGTTCACCGTCATCGCGCTGGGCCGGTTCGGCGGGCACGAGACGGGCTACGGCAGCGACGCCGACGTGATGTTCGTGCACGATCCGCTGCCGGGCGCGGCCGAGGCCGAGGCCGGCCGCGCCGCGCACGCCGTCGCGCAGGAACTGCGCCGGATGCTGGCCCTGCCCGGGCCGGACCCGGCGCTGCTGGTGGACGCCAACCTGCGTCCGGAGGGACGGCAGGGCCCGCTGGTACGCACCCTGGCCTCCTACCTGGCCTACTACCGGCGCTGGTCCCGGCCCTGGGAGGCGCAGGCGCTGCTGCGGGCCGAGCCGGTGGCCGGGGACCCGGCCCTGGGCGCGGAGTTCATGCAGATGATCAGCGAGTTGCGCTATCCGGACGGCGGCATCGGCGAGAGCGCGGTCCGGGAGATCCGGCGGATCAAGGCCCGCATGGAGGGCGAGCGCATGCCCCGCGGAGTGGAGCCGGCGCTGCAGGTCAAGCTGGGGCCCGGCGGCCTGTCCGACGTCGAGTGGACGGTGCAGCTGCTGCAGCTGCGGCACGCGTTCGCGGTGCCGGGGCTCCGGACCACCCGCACGCTGCCGGCCCTGGCCGCGGCCCGGGAGGCGGGCCTGATCAGCGGGGCTGACACCGCCGTGCTGGCCGAGGCCTGGCAGCTCGCGGCCCGGATCCGGGACGCCATCATGCTGGTCCGCGGCACCGCGTCGGACACCATCCCCGTCGCGGCCCTGGAGCAGGGGGCGGTGGCGCGGGTCCTCGGCTACGGGCCGGGGGAGGGCCAGGCCC
>JBEKCN010000544.1:0-4047 GCA_050014855.1 Streptosporangiaceae bacterium
GCCGCTTGCCGGGGCTAGCGGCCTGCTTGGACTGGCTGCCTTCTCGACTGGCCGCGGGCTAATACTGCAGCCGCAGGTCGTCGTAATTCTTGAACTCGAGGACGTTGTTGGACGGGTCGGCCAGGAAAATCGTCCGGTGCTGCTCGGCGGCTCACCATGGCTCTCGATCAGATCGGTGAAACGCGCCGGTAGGCAGGCCGGTGTCGAGGACCATCGTGGTTCCGTGCTGGCCGGGTTGCATTTGGTACCTCCTGGGCGTCCGGTCGTTCTGCGGATACCAGTGATTCTTGGCTGCCCCGGTGGAGGCACTGGCACCTTGCGGGGCGGAGGCGAACCTGATGAGAATCCCAGGGCGGGCTCTGCGTGATCTCGAATCTCCCACCGGGCTTTCAGCAAGTCCGCAGCATTCAGGCCGCAGGGCCTGCCGTAGCCCCGGGGCGCAGGACGGCCGGGGGCAGGCTGTGATTAACAGGACTCATGGTTAGCCGGGCCTGCCGTAGCCCCGGGGCGCAGGACGGCGGGGGCAGGCTGTCATTAACAGGACCTCATGGTTAGCCGGGCCTGCCGTAGCCCCGGGGCGCAGGACGGCCGGGGATAGCCTGTGATTATGAGCAGTGATGTGGCTTCCCTGACCGGTATCGACGTCCCGACGGGCCTGCTGATCGGCGGCGAGTGGACCGGCGCGCACGGCGGCGCCCGCCTGCCGGTGGTCGACCCGGCCACCGAGGATGCGCTGACCGACGTCGCGGACGCCACCGAGGCGGACGCGCTGGCGGCGGTCAGCGCGGCGTATGCGGCGCTGCCCGGCTGGGCGGCGACGCCGCCCCGGCAGCGCGGCGAGTGCCTGCGCCGCGCTTTCGAGCTGATGACCGAACGCGGTGAGCGGATCGCCCGGCTCATGTCCGCGGAGAACGGCAAGTCCCTGCGGGACGCCCGCGCCGAGCTAACCTACGCCGCCGAGTTCTTCCGCTGGTACGCCGAGGAAGCGGTACGGATCGACGGGAACTTCACCGTCGCGCCCGCCGGGGCCAACAAGATCCTCGTCACCCGGCAGCCGATCGGCGTTTCGGTACTGGTCACGCCCTGGAACTTCCCGGCGGCGATGGCGACCAGGAAGCTGGGCCCCGCGCTGGCCGCCGGCTGCTCGGTGGTGCTGAAGCCCGCCGAGGACACCCCGCTGACCGCGCTCGCCCTGGCCAGCATGCTGGAGGAGGCGGGGGTGCCCGCGGGGGTGGTCAACGTCGTGCCGACCTCGCGGCCGGGGCCGGTCGTGGCCGCGATGATGGCCGACGCCCGGGTACGAAAGCTGTCCTTCACCGGGTCCACTGAGGTGGGCCGGATCCTGCTGCGGCAGGCGGCCGACACCGTGCTGAGCTGCTCGATGGAGCTGGGCGGGAACGCGCCGTTCATCGTGTTCGACGACGCCGACCTCGACGCCGCGGTCCAGGGCGCGCTCATCGCCAAAATGCGCAACGGCGGCGAAGCCTGCACCGCGGCCAACCGCTTCTACGTGCACGAGGCGGTCGCGGACGAGTTCACCGCCAGGCTCACGGACGCGTTCGGCAAGCTCACCGTGGGCCCCGGCCTGGAGGAATCCACCGACATTGGCCCGCTCGTCAACGAAGAGACCCGCAGCAAGGTGTCCGCCCTGGTGGAAGGGGCTGCCATCGACGGCGGCCAGGTGCTGCTGGGCGGCCGGGCCCCCGATCGGCGTGGGTACTTTTACGAGCCCACCGTCATCGGCCAGGTCCCGCCCACGGCCAATATCCTCGGCACCGAGATCTTCGGCCCGGTCGCGCCGGTCGTCCGGTTCTCCGACGAGGCGGAGCTCATCGACTGGGCCAACGGCACCGAATACGGACTGGTCTGCTACGTCTACACCCGTCACCTGAACCGCGGGCTGCGGGTCAGCGAGGCCCTGGAGGCCGGCATGGTCGGCCTCAACCGCGGGCTGGTCTCCGACCCGGCCGCCCCGTTCGGCGGGGTCAAGCAGTCCGGCCTGGGCCGCGAGGGCGGCCATGACGGCCTGCTGGAGTACCTGGAGACCAAGTACATCGCAGCGCAGTGGTAAGGCAGCGCAGTAGTGCGGCAGCCCAGTGGTGCGGCAGCCCAGTGGTGCGGCAGCCCAGTGGTGCGGCAGCGCAGTGGTGCGGCAGCGCAGCGGTAAGGCAGCGCAGCGGTGCGGGGAGGCCAGTGGTGCGGGGAGGCCAGTGCTGGGCTCAATGGTGCGGCGCTGCGGTGACCGGCGGGGAACCAGGACGGGATTCGGCCAGTCCGGATCGCCGTCCGGAACAGCCGGAATGCGGGGCCTGTCGCCTCCGCTGCCGCAGGCACGTAGCCTTGCCCTGTGGACAGGCGCATCTTCGGTCTTGAGAACGAATACGGCGTGACATGCACGTTCCGGGGTCAGCGGCGGCTGTCCCCGGATGAGGTGGCACGCTATCTGTTCCGCCGGGTGGTGTCATGGGGCCGCAGCAGCAACGTGTTCCTGCGCAACGGGGCGCGCCTGTACCTGGACGTAGGCAGTCACCCTGAGTACGCCACGCCTGAGTGCGACAACGTGACCGACCTCATCGCGCACGACAAGGCGGGCGAGCGGATCCTGGAGGGCCTGCTCGTCGACGCCGACAAGCGGCTGCGCGAAGAGGGCATCGCCGGGGACATCTACCTGTTCAAGAACAACACCGACTCGGCGGGCAACTCCTACGGCTGCCACGAGAACTACCTGGTCGGGCGGCACGGCGAGTTCGGCCGGCTGGCCGACATCCTGATCCCGTTCCTGGTCACCCGCCAGGTCATCTGCGGGGCGGGCAAGGTGCTGCAGACGCCACGCGGCGCGGTCTACTGCGTCAGCCAGCGGGCCGAGCACATCTGGGAAGGCGTCTCGTCGGCGACTACCCGCTCACGCCCGATCATCAACACCCGGGACGAGCCGCACGCGGATGCCGAGCGGTTCCGGCGGTTGCATGTCATCGTGGGCGACTCGAACATGAGCGAGACCACCATGCTGCTCAAGGTGGGCTCGACCGACCTGGTGCTGCGCATGATCGAGGCCGGCACGGTGATGCGCGACCTGACCCTGGACAACCCGATTCGGGCCATCCGCGAGGTCAGCCACGACATGACCGGGCGCAGCAAGGTCCGGCTGGCCAACGGCCGGGAGATGAGCGCCCTGGAGATCCAGCGCGAGTACCTGACCAAGGCGCAGGATTTCACGGACCGCAACGGCGCGGACGCCACCACCCGCCGCGTGCTATCGATGTGGGACCGGGCCCTCGACGCCATCGAGACCGGCAAGCTCGACCTGATCGACCGGGAAATCGATTGGGTAACGAAATATCAGCTGATCGAGCGCTACCGGGCCAAGCACGACCTGCCGCTGTCCTCCCCGCGGGTGGCCCAGCTTGACCTGGCCTACCACGACGTGCACCGTGGCCGTGGCCTGTATTACCTGCTGCAGCGTAAGGGCGCGGTCGACCGCGCCACCCGGGACCTGGACATCTTCGAGGCCAAGTCAGTGCCGCCGCAGACCACGCGGGCGCGGCTGCGCGGCGAGTTCATCCGCCGGGCGCAGGAACGGCGCCGCGACTTCACCGTGGACTGGGTGCACCTGAAGCTCAACGACCAGGCTCAGCGCACGGTTTTGTGCAAGGACCCGTTCCGTTCGGTGGACGAAAGGGTCGAAAAGCTGATCGCCGGGATGTGAACTGCGCACGAGCAGTTCCTCTAAGCGGCATAATCGGGGCCCATAGGCGCGTGTTATTGTCCGGCGCTCTCACCCAATCGGGACCCGGCCCGTGCGCGCCATTATCTGAAGGCATACGGGCGGTCGGTATATTCGGCCCTGCCTGCCCCGGACGGAAGGACGTCGACGGTGACTGTACCGACGCCGCAAGATACCTTTGAGCTGGACGCCGTGGTCATCGGCGGCTGCGGGCACGTCGGCCTGCCGCTCGCCATTGCCCTCGCCAGCCGCGGGGCACGGATCGGCATCTACGACGTGAGCCAGCCGGCCGTGGACACGGTCAACGCCGGGCACCTGCCGTT
>JBEKCN010000545.1:0-4047 GCA_050014855.1 Streptosporangiaceae bacterium
CCCCCTCCCGACGTGGCGATGCCTTGCACCAGGTGACCGACGGTACCGCCAGTCTCATTGTGTCGCCTGGGTGAGCTGATCCCCGGCAGGGATTTCGGGCGATTCCGTGCCCGGTTCAGATCGGGCCAGCTCAGCGACGGCCAGCTTGGGGACATCCAGCTCAGCCAGTGTCCCGCCAGGCTCGGCCGGTTCTTGCGCGTCGGCCAGGTCCGGTGCCGACAGAGCGCGGGCGGTCTCTTCCACCAGCGCGGGCGACGGCAGTTCGCCGTCCACGACGCCCAGCTGGCTCAGCCGCCGCGCACTGACCAGCACCCTGCTTTCCAGCGATCCGACCGTCTGGTTGTACGCCGTCACCGCCTTGGTCAGTGTGCGACCGAGCGTGTCCATGGTCCGGCCGAGCCCCGCGATCCGTGCGTGCAACTCGCGTCCGAGGTCGAACACCGCGCGGGCGTTCTGCGACAGCGCCTCCTGCTGCCAGGCGTACTGCGCGGTCCGCAGCATGGTGACCAGCGTGGTCGGGGTGGCGATATGAACCCTCCGCACCATCGCGTGCTCGAGCAGCTGGGGATCCCGCTCCAGCGCCGGAGCCAGGAACGCCTCGCCGGGGATGAACAGCACGACGAACTCCGGGGCTGGGCTCAGCGCCGTCCAGTACGCCTTGGCCGCCAGCCGGTCTACGTGCTCGCGGACGTGCCGCGCATGCGCGTCCAGCCGGGCGGCCCGGACGGACTCGTCGGCCGTCTCCACCGCCTCCAGGTAAGCGGCGAGCGACACCTTCGAATCGACCACGATGCTCTTGCCGCCGGCCAGCCGTACCACCATGTCAGGGCGCTGCGCGCCGCCGTCGTCCCCGGTCACCGCGACCTGCTCTTCGAAGTCACAGCGCGCGGACATGCCGGCCAGTTCCACCACCCGCCGCAGCTGCAGCTCGCCCCAGCGGCCCCGGGCTTCGGGCCGCCGCAGCGCGGTCACCAGCGCCCGGGTCTGGTCGCGGAGCTGCTCGGTGCTGTGCCGGGTCAGGTTGACCTGCTCGGCCAGTGCGGCGTGGGAGGCTTGCCGGGCCGAGTCGGAGTCGCGGAGCTGGGCTTCGAGCCGGCCGAGAGTGTCTTTGAGCGGCCCGACCAGATGCTCCACGGCCGCGCGGCGGTTCTCCAGCTCTCCGGCGGCCTTGACGTTCTCCGCCCGCATCCGGCCGTCGGCGATCTCCAGGAAACGCGCCGTGCTGGCGTCCAGGGCCGCCGTCGACAGACTCTGGAACCGCTCAGCCAGCTGACCGTCGATTAGGGCGGCCCGCTGCTCAGCCGCGCGGGCGCGCTCCGAAGCGGCGCTGGCCCGACTGGCCAGGTCCGCGGTAGCGGTCGCGATCCGGCCCCGTGCGTACAGGTACCCGATCGTCACCCCGATGAGGATCCCGAGTACCAGCCCGGCAATCAGCATCATCGCGCTCATGTGTGTCAATACTGGCAGCCGGGGAAGACAATCCCTTCCTGACACGCCGCCGGCCGGGCCCCGCTACCCACCCTGGGCAGCGCCCCAGCTCGCCTGCCCGCCGCTGCTAAACGAGCGCCCGGCCGCCCCGATCGACAGGTTACGGGCGAGGTTTACGTTCGTTCCGGTGGCCGCGGCCCCCTAAAATTCACAAGTGAGTCTGTCTATTGGCATCGTCGGGCTGCCCAACGTGGGTAAGTCCACACTGTTCAACGCGCTGACCAGAGCGGGCGCG
Organism: Streptosporangiaceae bacterium; assembly: GCA_050014855.1. Classification (GTDB taxonomy): domain Bacteria; phylum Actinomycetota; class Actinomycetes; order Streptosporangiales; family Streptosporangiaceae; genus Bog-532. The sequence goes on from JBEKCN010000545.1 coordinate 1,724, forward strand.
CTGGCCTCCAATTACCCGTTCGCGACCATAGAGCCGAACGTCGGCATCGTCGGGGTACCCGACCCGCGGCTGGCCGAGCTGGCCAAGCTGTACGACTCGGCGCGGACCGTCCCGGCCACGGTCCGGTTCGTCGACATCGCGGGGCTGGTCCGGGGCGCGGCCCAGGGCCAGGGGCTGGGCAACCAGTTCCTCGGCCACATCCGCGAGACCGATGCGATATGCCAGGTCGTCCGGGTGTTCAGCGACCCTGACGTCAGCCACGTTGAGGGCGACGTGTCTCCGGAGCGCGACATCGAGACCGTCGTCACCGAGCTGATCCTGGCCGACCTGCAGACGCTGGAGAAGGCCACCGCCCGGCTGGCCAAGGAAACGAAGTCCGGCAAGGACGCGATGCGGATCCGGGTGGCGAACGCGGTCGGCAGCGCGCAGAAACTCCTGGATACCGGGACCACGCTGTTCGCCGGTGCGGCCTCGGCGGGGATCGACCTGGCGGATCTGCGCGAGTTCCAGCTGCTGACGGCCAAGCCGTTCCTGTACGTCTTCAACGCCGACACCGAAGAGCTCGCCGATACCGGCCTGCGGGAGCGGCTGTCGGCTCTGGTCGCGCCCGCGGAAGCGATCTTCCTGGACGCCAAGACCGAGGCCGACCTGACCGAGCTGCCCGAAGACGAGGCTGCGGAGCTGCTGGCCGAGGCGGGTCTCGGCGAACCGGGCCTGGCCCAGCTGGCCCGGGCTGGCTTCCGGGCGCTCGGCCTGCAGACCTTCCTCACCGCAGGCCCCAAGGAGACCCGGGCGTGGACGATCCCGGCCGGCGCCACCGCGCCGGAGGCGGCCGGCGTCATCCACACCGACTTCCAGCGCGGCTTCATCAAGGCCGAGGTCGTCTCGTTCGATGACCTGATGGCCGCCGGCTCCCTGCAGGCGGCCCGCGCCGCCGGCAAGGTCCGGATCGAGGGCAAGGACTACATCATGCGCGACGGCGACGTCGTGGAGTTCCGCTTCAACGTGTGATCCAGCGCGTACAAGCTGGTCACAGCCCCCGCGTTCCCGGCGGTCCTGCTCACCGCCACGAGCGCTGGCGAGCCCAGTGAGCCCAGTGAGCCGGGGCCCGACTTTCACCTCGGGCCGTTGCGTTCGGTCCGGCCGCACCGAGTAGCGGTCGTCGCCGCGGCCGAGCCTGCTGAGCAGGCCGCGGGTATCCTGCACACCCTCGGCTCGCTGCGGCCCGGCCGCTGGTGGCCGGGCCTGGACGAGGTGATCGAAACGGCCCGTGGCTTCTATCCCGGGCGGCTGGCCGAAGCGGCCGGGCGGTAGCCGTCGCTCTGGGCAACAAGATCCGCGCCCTGCCCGGTGCCGTGATGGACTTCTTCGCTAATCGCCGGTCAGCCGGCGCTTTCCCGGCCGAGCGTGCGTTGTTGGGGATGTTTGCGCAGGTCAGAGCGCTGAACGAGCGACCGGCGGTCATCCCGGGTCGACCGGCTAAAGATGAAGCCTTAGAGTCGCTCTTTGGGCCGGTTCTTGTTTCCCGCACATCGGCGTATCCCGGCGTATTTCAATTATCCCGAGGGCGGGCGGGGACTTGCCCATCATTGACTCGCCGCGCCGGTCTTTATAGCGCACAATGGGCGTTGAGGTCGGCGGGGTGGCGTCAGCCGGACAGAGGAGCCCAACGCGGAGTGGGCGGAGGTGTGATGGTTCGCGGTTCGGGCCTAGATGACGCAGCGCGGCCGACTGTGTACGCTAATGACACTGAGATGGATACCGGCACACCGGGACGGCCCGGCGACGGGCAGCCTCGCGTGTCCCGCTCATGGAACGGCGGCGGAGGCCGATGGCTCGTTTGGACGCTGCGTGCGGTGCTGTGGGTAGTCCTGCTCATCATCGGTTACCGGGGCATCACGGCGATCATTTTTAACGAGACCCCGGCCTCGCGATCGGGCACGTCGGGTACGCCAGCCCCGGGCAGCAGCGGGAGCGCGCAGTTTCCTTCCACCCTCGCCGAGGCCTACGTCATCCAGTTCGGCGCCGTCTATCTGAACTTCAGTGCCGCCACGGCGAACCAGCGTGCCCAGGAGCTGGCGGCTTACCTGCCCAGCTCGGTCAGCAGCGCCAACCCGCAGCTGGGCTGGGATGGCTCAGGCGACCTCCGGCTGCAATCGGAGCAGGTCGCCGGGATCACCGTGCAGGACGCGAACCACGCGGTGGTGACCTTGCTGGCCAGCGTGAACGGGGAGCTGATGGAGCTCGGCGTGCCCATCTACGCGGCCAACGGCGGCTTGGTGGTATCGGGCGAGCCCGCTTGGCTGGCCGCCCCGGCGCAGGCC
>JBEKCN010000546.1:0-4047 GCA_050014855.1 Streptosporangiaceae bacterium
GAACACGATCGGCAGCAGCATCAGGCCGACAAACGCACACGTGGCCACGAGCAGCCCGGCCGTCGCGAACAGGCGCTGGCCGTAGCGGTCGGAAAGGATCCCCGAGATCGGCCCCGCGATCAGGAAGCCCGCGGTCAGCGGCAGCATGTAGATGCCCGCCCACAGCGGCGTGTCCACGAAGTTGTAGCCGTGCAGCGGCAGCCAGATCCCGGCCAGCCAGATGACCAGCATGAACTGCAGGCCGCCGCGCGCGATCGCGCCAAGCAGCGAGGCCAGGTTGCCGGCCGCGAAGGCCCGGATGCGGAACAGCCGCATATCGAACATCGGCTCAGGAATCCTGAGCTCGATGAAGCAGAAGGCGACGAGCAGGACGATGCCCATGGCCAGGCCGCCGAGGACGAAGGGGCTCGTCCAGCCGGTGGGGTGCCCGCCGTACGGCTGGATCCCGTAGGTGATGGCGACCAGCAGCAGCCCCGCGCCCAGGGCAAAGGTGGCGTTCCCCAGCCAGTCGATCTTCGCCCGCCGGGTGGTGGCGAACTCGCGCAGGTTCCGGTACGCCCACACCGTGCCGAACACGCCGATCGGGACGTTGACCCAGAACACCGCGCGCCAGTCCCAGGCGGCCAGCACACCACCGAGCAGCAGCCCGACGAACTGGCCCGAGATTCCGGCGATCTGGTTGATGCCCAGCGCCATGCCGCGCTGGTTGGCCGGGAACGCGTCCGTCAGGATGGCCGCGGAGTTCGCCATCAGCATGGCGCCGCCGAACGCCTGCACGATGCGGAATCCGATCAGCCACATGGCTCCGCTGGCGCCGATCAGCGGATCAACGGACAGGAGGATCGACGCGATCGTGAACACGACAAAGCCGAGGTTGTAGATCTTCACCCGGCCGAACATGTCGCCCAGACGGCCGAGCGTCACGACCAGGACGGCCTGGACGAGCAGGTACCCGATGATCATCCACAGCAGGTAGCTGATGTTCCCCGGCGCCAGCGGGTTGAGGTGGATGCCGCGGAAGATGGCCGGCATCGCGATGATCACGATCGAGGCGTCGATCGTCGCCATCGTCATGCTCAGCGTGGTGTTGGACAGCGCCACCCACTTGTAGCTGCCGCTCTGCCGCCGCCCTCTGGGGGCCGGCCCGCCGCCGCCGGACGGGGCGACCGCCCCGTTCTGCCGCTGTCCGCCTGCCGTCGTAGGCTCCTGCTCCGGGTGTCCCTGCTCAGCCGATTTCCGTACGTTTTCCAAGCATAGCGGCAAACAGTTGTTTGATCACAACTATTTGCTGGGCGAACGGTTTGAGGGTGGGGAACGGGAGATCCCGGTCGGGGCGTTCTTCCAGAGCCTGTTCGAGACCGCGCTGGAGCCGGGCGAACTGCTGACCGAGATCCGGGTGCCGAAGCCCGCCGGGCTGGGCGTTCCAGAAGTTCACCAAGCGGGGGATCGACTGGGCCATCGTGGGCGTCGCGGTGCAGGGCCATTCGGTCGGCCTGGTCAACATGGGCTCCGTCCCGCTCCGGGCCGCGGCCGCCGAGCAGGCTCTGGCCGAGGGGGCGGCCCCGGCCGCCGACGGAACCAGCCCGGCCGCCGACAACAACGCGAGCGCCGCCTGCCGCCAGCACCTGGCCCGCGTCCTCGTCCGCCGCGCCCTGGAAGAAGTCTCCAGCCGGTAACGGCCGGCGAATTAACGGCGCCGCTCCACGGCCCGGGACATGGCCGCCGTCGCCTCAGCCGCGGTGGGCTACCCGGGCGCGACGGTGGTGACCGTGCCTGAACTGCCCACGAATTTGAGCGCGCCGTCCGCGGAATCTACGTACAGGACGCCGCCGCTGGCGGGAACGGCCGGCTGGGGCTGGGGCGTGAGGGCCAGCAGCCCGTCAAGTCTCAGCTGACCATGGTTGTCCGGCGACGGCACAACCGTCTCGACCCCGGTCAGGTCGTTGTTTTCCAGATCCAGCGACGCACTGCCGTTGGCCTCGGGAGCGATGGAGATGATGGGATCATCCGCCCCGGTCGAGACGGCGAGGCCGGTACGCTCGCTCCCGCCGCCGTCCAGGTAGTTGAGCTTCACGAAGGTGCCGGCCCCGCCCCGGCCGAGCAGTTCGAGGTTCCCCCCGGGAACAGAAGTGATGAAAGCCAGGCTGTCGATTGACTGGCCGTTGCCGGCGAGCTGATTGACCAGGTACGCATCGTTGATGCCGCCGTCAGGCTGAAAATGAACAACGTCTGCCTGGGCTGGGCTGGACATGGCCGGAATGCCCCCTTTGTGACGCGGCTCCACTGGTTTCGTTTCCGCCGCCGCTGCCTCTGCCTGGCCAGGCCGTCTGAGCGCGGCCGCCGCGGCTGCGACGCCGGCGCTCACCAGAAAACGGCGGCGCGGAAACGCGGAATTTCTGCTGCGCATACTAACGGGGCCCCTGACTCTGAGCTACCAGAATCGCACTCTAAGCACAGGCGCACGGAACTGGCTATCGGGCCGCCACGGTGGCTTTCTGCGGTGTCTCGGGACCATCCGGGATGGCTGGGCCAGGGATGAGTCCGGTGCCGGGCGAGGTGGGATGGCGTGCGCGGTGGCTTTTCCTTGTCGACGAAGGCCTGGCGCAGCCGGGCGTATGGTTCGGGCGGCCCGGAGAAGTTACGGCTCATGATGGCCAGCTCGTCGGCCCGGTAGGCGGCCAGCGGCCGGTGTTTCTCGGCCGCGGCGAGCTGCCGCGCCTTGGCGGCCAGCTGCGCTGGGTAGCCGGGGCTGCGGGCCAGCTGTTCGGCCAGGGCCGCGACCTGCGCGCGGTAGCCGGCCGGGTCGGCGGCGATGACCCGGTCGATCAGCCCGGACCGAAGGGCGGACGCGGGACTCACCGGCAGGCACGCGCTGGTGAGCCTGGCGGCCTCGGATGCCCCGACGCGGCGGGGCAGGGTGCAGGTCCAGTATTCCGAGCCGTGCAGGCCCATCAGCCGGTAGTGCGGGTTGAGGACCGCGCCCGCCCGGCTCCAGACCTGATCGGCGGCCAGCGCAAGCATGAGGCCCCCGGCCGCGGCGTTACCCGCCAGCGCCGCCACGGTGAGCTGGCCGGTGCTGGTCAGGATCGCCTCGACCAGGTCGTCCATGGCGTTGATGTTCCGCCAGGACTCTTCGGCAGGATTCTCGGCGGCCTCGATCACGTTCAGGTGGATGCCGTTGGCGAAGAAGTCCCGTTGCCCCCCGAGCACGATGACCTTCACCGGCCGGGCCTGGGCGTGCCGGTAGGCAGCGAGCAGGCGGCGGCACTGACCGGTGCTCATCGCGCCGCCAGGGAAGCAGAACTCCAGATAGCCGACGCCCCCGGCCTCGTGGTAGCTGATCTGCTGGTAAGTTCGCCGGCCCGGCGGCAGGGCCAGCGGCACTGGGACCCGCGGGACGTCGGCCAGGCAGCCGCGCAGCGCCATCGTGGCCGGCAGCTTGAAGGTTTTCGGGCCGCCGGGCGCTGGGCGGCGGCGCAGCTGGGGTATCCAGACCGCTCCGTCGGTGGTCGCCCGGCAGATGGCGCCGTCTCGCTGGGCGAGGATCGATCCGGGCTCACCGTGCAGCTCGTCTTCGGGCTCCCCGCCGACCAGGTAATACTCGGCGTCGCCGAGCACGTCCAGCACGCCGGGGCTGGAGTCGGCGGCGCGCAGCTTGGCCAGCACCGCCGAGGTGGGATCGGCTGACCAGTCGATCCTGCGGTCGGCCTGCCGACACGGCGGACGGCACTGCCCAGTGACGTCGGGCCGGGTGTAGTCCAGCGGCTCCGGCCGGTAGCGGCCTGCCGTGAACCGGGCTACGGCCACCAGTATGGCCCGCACCGCGGCGTCCGCCACCTCGCTGCGGTACGCAGAGCTCTTCGAGCAGCCGGGCATCGTGAACTCCGCGCTGGCCCAGATGTCGCCAGCGTCCATCTCCGCGTTCGCCTGCAGCACGGTGACACCCCAGCGCCCGACGGTCGCAGCCCTACGTGGCGGACCTAGATGAGCCGGACAGCGACTACAACCCGGATCCCCCGACTGACGCGACGCCCACTCAATCCGGTC